>JAZKYA010000067.1:0-3165 GCA_045611945.1 Faecousia sp.
AAGAGAGCTGTTGCAGCATTGTGCAACAGCTCCTTTTCGTTATTTCTGACGGTAATGGGCCAGGAAATCTGCCAGCTTGTCGGTGGCAATCTTCAAGTCCTCCACTCTGGGCAGGTAGACCAGACGGAAATGGTCCGGCTGCTTCCAGTTGAAACCGCTGCCGGGGACCAGCAGCACCCGTTTTTCTTTCAGGAAATCCAGCGCAAACTGGTTATCATCTGTTATGTTAAACTTTTTTACATCAACTTTGGGGAAGATGTAGAATGCCGCTTTCGGCTTGACCGTGCTGATGCCGGGAATGTCATTGAGGGCTTTATAGATAAATTCCCGCTGTTCGTAAATGCGGCCGCCGGGGACAATATACTCATTAACGCTCTGGTAGCCGCCCAGAGCCGTCTGGATAATGGACTGGCCCGGCACATTGGAGCAAAGGCGCATATTCGACAGCACATTGAGGCCAGCAATATAGTCCTTTGCCAGTTCCTTATTACCAGAGAGGATCATCCAGCCTACCCGGAAGCCACAGGCCATGTGGGATTTGCTGAGACCGCTGAAGGTCACGCAGAACAAGTCCGGTGCCAGAGAAGCGGTGGAGATATGTTCCTCCCCGTCCATGACCAACCGGTCATATATCTCGTCGGAGAACAATATCAGCTCATGGCGGCGGGCGATATCCACGATACGCTCCAGCAATTCCTTGGGATACAGGGCACCGGTAGGATTATTGGGGTTGATGATGACAATGGCTTTCGTCTTGCAGGTTATCTTGCTCTCCATATCCGCAAGATCGGGATACCAGTCGGACTGTTCATCACAGATGTAATGGACTGCGGTGCCGCCGGTCAGGTTGGTACAGGCCGTCCACAGAGGATAGTCAGGCGAAGGCACCAACACTTCATCACCGGGATTCAGCAGAGCGTTCAGCGCGAGCTGGATCAGCTCGCTGGCGCCGTTTCCTGTAAAGATATCCTTCATCTCCACATTGGGTATGTGCTTGATCTGGGCATACTGCATAATTGCCTTTCTGGCCGCGAAGATACCCCGGGAATCAGAATAACCCTGGCTGTTGACGATATTGTCACGCATATCCCGGATCACTTCTTCCGGCGCGCGGAAGCCGAAGGGCGCGGGATTGCCGATATTCAGCTTCAGAATATCCATGCCCCGTGCTGCCATCCGGTTAGCTTCGTCCACAACAGGGCCACGGACATCATACCGCACATTATCCAGCTTATTGGATTTAGCAAATGTTCTCATAATCATTTCTCCAAAGAGTCAGAGGCTGCTGCACCGCAGCAGCCCCGGTTGGTTTCTCAAAAATCGCACTTCTGGGCGATATAAGCCTTCAGTCCGCTGATGGGGATACGAACCTGCTCCATGGTATCTCGGTCACGGACAGTAACACAGTCATCAGCAGGGGTATTCTCATCGCCCACAGTCTGGAAGTCTACGGTGATACACAGAGGGGTGCCGATCTCGTCCTCACGGCGGTAGCGCTTGCCAATGGAACCGGCATCGTCGAAGTCCACCATGAAATCCTTCTTCAGCATCTTATAAATTTCCTCTGCCTTGGGGCTCAGCTTCTTGCTCAGTGGCAGTACAGCCGCCTTAAAGGGAGCCAGTGCCGGATGCAGGTGCAGCACTGTACGGACATCGGGATTACCCTTCTTGTCCATACCTACCACTTCCTCATCATAGGCCTCGCACAGGAACGCCAGGGCCACACGGTCACAGCCCAAGCTGGGCTCGATGACATAAGGGATGTAGTGTTCGTTCTTTTCCTGATCGTAGTATTCCAGATTCTTGCCGGAGGCTTCCTGATGGCGGCCCAGGTCGTAATCGGTACGGTCAGCAATGCCCCACAGCTCGCCCCAGCCGCTGCCAAAGGGGAACTGATACTCGATATCGGTAGTAGCGCGGGAGTAGAAGGCCAGCTCAGCGGGATCATGGTCACGCAGGCGCAGGGACTCGTACTTGATGCCCAGGCTGGTCAGCCAGTTGACGCAGAAATCCTTCCAATAGGCGAACCATTCCAGGTCGGTACCGGGCTGGCAGAAGAACTCGCATTCCATCTGCTCGAACTCACGGGTACGGAAGGTGAAGTTGCCGGGGGTGATCTCGTTACGGAAGGCCTTGCCCACCTGGCAGACACCGAAGGGCAGCTTCTTACGGGTGGTACGCTGGATGTTATCGAAGTTTACGAAGATGCCCTGTGCGGTTTCGGGGCGCAGGTAGGCCACGGAGGAAGAGTCCTCGGTGACACCGATCTTGGTCTGGAACATCAGGTTGAAGTTACGGATAGAGGTGAAGTGATGCTTTCCGCAGACGGGGCAAACCACATCTTCATGCTCTTCGATGAAAGCGTTCATTTCCTTGGTGTCCATAGCATCCACATTGACCTGCTTGCCGGACTCAGAAGCAGAAATCAGCTGGTCAGCGCGCTGACGGGAGCCGCAGCCCTTGCAGTCCACCAGGGGATCGGAGAAAGAACCCACATGGCCGGTGGTCACCCATGTCTGGGGGTTCATGATGATGGCAGCATCCAGACCCACATTGTAGTCAGATTCCTGCACGAACTTCTTCAGCCAGGCTTTCTTAACATTGTTCTTGAACTCCACACCCAGAGGGCCGTAGTCCCAGGAGTTTGCCAGACCGCCGTAAATCTCAGAACCGGCATAGTCATAGCCGCGGCTCTTGCAGAGGTTGACGATCATATCCAGTGTTTTTTCGCTGTTTTTCATTGTATTTCCTCCAAATTGCTGGATTATTTTCACTTTGAGTGTTTATTATACAGGGATTGGGCCTGTAAATCAAGTACTTTCGTTGTTTTCGGGTCCGATATAACGGAACTCTTCGCCCAGATCGGCAATCATCATTTCATAGATCCGGTCGCTCAGTTCCACCGTGGTCAGACCTTCGTATTCTTCCGGATAAATCACCTTTAACAGCCGCAGCTCCACCTCGCTGGATTTCAGCCGTACAAACCGAGGCAACACCTCGTGCGCGCCGCGCATGGTGCACACCACAATGGGAACCTTTGTCTTCATGGCGATTTTGAACACGCCAGGGCGGAAGTGATGCAATTTTCTATCATCATGGATGTAGCCTTCCGGGAATACCGCAATGGAAGCTTTATCCTCTTTTAAAATCTGGACACAGTTGAGG
>JAZKYA010000068.1:0-1939 GCA_045611945.1 Faecousia sp.
ACCATCGCCGGGCCGGTGATCGTGTATGGCGTGAGTGCAAGTGTGGTGTACGGCGTGATTTATTGGATAACAACCTTGTTCTAACTTTAAAAGGCTTGACCGGGTGGTCAAGCCTTTATCTTTATACATTTTCTGCTGCCAAAATGGCATTCTTCTCTTTGTTAGCCGATCTGAAAACGAATTGAAAAGCAACAATCACAACCACCAGCACAATACTAAAGAACCAGAAGCAGGAACGGTAATCCCCTGCAATCTTATAAAACAGCTCACTTAAAGGCGCGCCCAAGCAAAGACCCAGGGAGTTCATTGCCATGAAAACGCCCAACACCTTGCTATAAGATGCGTTGCCGAACAAGTCGTTGGTCAGCAAGGGAAGCATTACCGTTTCCAGCGGCAGAGATAAACTGGACAAAATCGTAGCTGCCATAGCGAGCACCAAACCAACAGAGGAATTGGTCAGCAACCCATTTAATACAAAGGTAACAAAAGCTGCGATCTGACACATCAGCAGCGCCACCTTCAGACCCCATTTATCATAGGTAATGCCTACAAAAAGCTTGGAAACGGTCAACACGATGGCGGCAACCGTTGACAAAGTGGCTATGTAAGCAGGAGATATGCCCAAATCCGTCATATACACGATGGTGATACTGCCAACACTCTGCAGGCAAATGCCGGTAAACAAGGTCAAAGCGGCAGCAATGTAAAAATAAGCTTTCTTCTTGACCGCCTCATAGGGGATACCCACCCACAAAGTCCCCTTCTTGGGTGTTTTCTTTTGATTGCCGGAATCTGCAGGGCGATCGTCAGCAGTATCCCGAAGGAATACCAAAATCACGATGCTGATAGCTAAGGTAACGACCGCAGACAGCAAATATGCCTTCCGGTAGCCAAAAACCTCTCCGTTGTTAATAATGGGAGAAAGCACTTGGGCTGCAATGGCGCCGCCGATGCCGTTGGCAGACATTACGATGCCGGTATATTTTCCGATGTCCTGTTTGAACCACTGCCGTACAATCGCGCCGGCCATAGTACTGCCGACAAACACGACGCCGGCACCATGAAGCGCACCGGCAATATAGAAATGCCAGACATTGGTTCCCACAGCACGCAGCACCGTTGCGCCGATCAATGCACACAGTCCGGCAAAAACCGTCTTTTTAATGCCAAAGCGATTGACTAACTTACCAAAATACAGGGCTGCAAACACCTGAACAGCATAGCGGATACTGGACCAATAGGAGTATGCAAGTCTGTCAATATGTAACGCATCGGTGACCGGTACAGTAAACAGTCCCACGTTGCTACTGCAAAAGCCCAAACAGATAAACTCCATTAAAAAGCAAACAACCAGCACGACCCATTTATAATCCGTTTTAAATTTTTTCAGCATCATATTAAAACACCGCTTTTTCATCATTCGCTTGCAAAAGGGCTTAATCAGTGTAATCAAACCTTTTGCATTTGATTTTTTTACATATGTCCGCCTTCGATTTCGGCAGCATTCTTTCCATGAATAATTACTGTTCTATCTTCCGGTATATAGGAGTCCGGAAAATGGATCATAACATTTTCTTTTTCAAGTTTCCCCTGCAAAGTGCGGATATCTACACCTGCAATAGGCGCATTCGTCTGAATGGCCAGACAAGCAGCTTCGCCTGCCGCTTGACCGGTTAAGATCGCAGGTGGGATTACACGAAGAAGATCCCAGCCGTAGCCCGTTCCGTCAGCGCTTCTGCCTGCCGTGATGATGTTGGGGAAATCCCGTCTTGTCAGCGAACGCAGCGGCACTTCAAAGAGATGATCCCGGTGCTCAAAGTCGTTAATTGCGCAAACAGAATCATCAAAGTGACGGTAAGCATCTTCTACCTTTAAGGAATAGTCGCCCTTTATATGGGCTGTTGTACGAAATTGGGGCATACCGGGAGTCGTTACAATT
>JAZKYA010000069.1:0-6693 GCA_045611945.1 Faecousia sp.
AACCTGGTACGGGGCGATTGTGCTGCCGGCGGAGCATTTTGCAGCGGTGCGGAAGCTGCGGGCTTTGCCTCTTTCGGTGATCGCCACGGCTCACGACTATCATCCCGTTGGGCTTATAAGCTATGGAGCTGACGAGATCAACGCCCGGCTGGATAGCTGCGTGGGAGCGATGGAGCGGCTGAGGGGAATGTTGGAAGCAAATCCGGCGTTGGAGGATGCGCAGGTGGCAGAGCTTTGCAACGATGGCCAGCTTCCCACCGTTGCGCCCAGAGTGATCGCCGCCCTGCGGGGAGCAATCAAAGCAGGAACAATCTGCTGATCTTCCTATCTAAAAAACAAAAGCAGGGGTAATACCCCTGCTTTTTCGTTAGATAAATTGGAATTTGTTTAATTGAGGATTTTTGCTTTGCTCGGCTTGTTGGAACAATAAAGAACTGTCAGTTTGCTCCCAACAGTAGGAACTGCTTTACCTGCACCAAGCCATTTTCTCTTCGTGTAGGTGCTTCCATCCACAACATACTGCACTTTGATGATATGCGGAAAGGTTGCCCCGTCTAAGGCACCCATTCGTATAGGTTTCGTATTCACCTTTAACCACCATTGCTTTGCAACAGATAGTACGGTTCCAACCGTTTCTTTATCCATATAGTTTTGCTCCTTCGTCAACTTCAAGTTATCTGCTTGCATCCCATTCTTTTTTCAAAATCGCCCACTGGATCGTGTTCTCGTAGATGGGTTTGCCGTTTTCGTCATTCACGAAAGTTACGAACTCCCGAAAAAGGCCCTCCTGGCGCATACCCAGTTTTTGACACAGCTTTTGGCTGGACAGGTTGTAATCCTCTGTGAAGGCATAGATTCGGCGCGCACCCTTCCGGTAGAACAGATAATCAAAGAATGCCTTGGCAGCCTCAAAGGCATAGCCTTTTCCGTGATAGTCGGGATGCAGCATCCAGCAAGGGCTGAAGGTATCAAGCACAGCATTTTTCTCATCCGGCGCAGGTGTTTCGGGCATCGCATCAATCTCACCGATCACCTTGCCGTTTTCCTTAAGGACGATGGCAAAATAGTATTCTTTGTTTTTTGCTCTTTCCAGCGCAGCGCTCTTGGCTTCTTCCACGGACGCTACCTTCATGCAAGCAAAGCAGTGAACCATCGGCTCTTTCAAATATTCATATAGATCCGCGGCATCTTCCTCCCGGAAGGTTCGCAGGATCAGTCTTTCAGTTTCTATCATAAGCACACCCCGCTGGCTTTTGCTGTCATTATATCACACATTGCAAGTGGTGGGTTTGGGAGTTTCCCAAGTTTGGGTGAAATGTGCAGTCATTTCACGATGCTTGCTAAGAAAATGCCAATGCCATTTTCTTGAATCAGATTATTCTCAAAAGCAAAACACCTGACCATGGCAGAAAAGCCACCGGTCAGGTGTTTTGCGTTCTTATGCCAGCCGCTTTCGCAGGTCAAGCACTTTTTCTTCGATCAAACGAATGGTTTCCAGGAATGTTTCATCGCTCTTACCGCTGGGATCTTCCAATCCCCAATCCTCCCGATGGGAGCAAGGCAGGAACGGACATTGTACATTACAACCCATGGTGACCACTACTTCCACCTCCGGAATGTCGGACAGGAGCTTGCTGTGCTGGGTCGCTTCCATGTCAATTCCATGCAACTGCTTCATCAGCCGGACAGCATCCTGGTTGATTTGGGGCTTTGTTTCCGTACCGGCAGAATAGCTTTCAAACACATCGGAAGCCAGCTTCTTGCCTAACGCTTCTGCAATCTGACTGCGACAGGAATTATGGACGCAGATAAAAGCTACTTTCTTCATATCAGAAACCCAGCTTGTGCAGCAGTTTCTCTACATCGGTGGCCTTCAGGACCTTGCCCATGGAAACTACCTTCTCATTGACCACCAAAGCAGGCATACTCATAACGCCATACTCCATGATCTTCTCCATATCAGTCACATACTCGACTTCGATTGCAAGACCCAGATTCTGTACCGCAGTCTTGGATGCTTCATACAGATCGTGGCAGTTCTTGCAGCCGGAACCCAGAACCTTGATGGTGTTCTTACCGCAGCAGCAAGTATTCTCTGCCTTGGGCGCAGAGCCACAGCAACAGCCGATCTCTTCTGCCTTGGGTGCAGTGCTGCCGCAGCAGCAACCGGTTTCTTTCTTTACTTCTTTCTTTTTGCCAAAGTTAAACAGTGCCATAATATATTACCTCCGTTTTTTGAATCAACAACAATTAGATGTACCACAGCAGCAGGAAGATGCTGCCTTTTTCTCTTTACCCGCAAAGAACCGCTTTAAGTTTTCGGGGAGCTGATATTCTCCACAGGTGCAGACATTGGGATGATAGATTGCTTTCAAGATAGCGTCAGCCAGCATCTCTCCGGTGGGAACTTCATAGGTCTTGCCATCGTGTTCAAAGACTCTGCAATCCACCTGCACACCGGCAATGTCTCCGCAGCAGCCGCAATCGGATTCTGTGATGGTATCAAAAATATCCTGTCCATTCACAAGAATTGTGGGAGAGGAAAGGAAACGGTAGCTTGCTGCAATTTCCACCGTGTAGACTTCCTGCTTCCGGTAGCTCAGCTGATACCCGGCCAGTTCCAGGGCAGGCCGCAGAGCTTCCACAACCTCATCCAAAACCGCATCCGTGCCAACGCAGCGGTCACAGGTTTTCAGATCCAGATACAGATACTCGATTTTGATTTCCTTTTTTCCTTTGCTTGTACTGCCGCAACAGCAGCATTCCTCTTTTGCCTGGGGCTGATTTTGCAGTGCGGGAGCAATCCAGCCGGTATCATCTCCTACATAGGCGATGGCACCAATAGGACACAGATTGCCGCAGCCATGGCAGTGGTCAATGCAATTGTCGGGATTTACTACCACCGGAACGGGTGCTTTACTCTTGTCATAGACACCGTGGGTGCATTTAGCAACACAGGAGCCACATTCCTGACAGGTCAAAATGTCGATAACAGGATACCATTTCTTTGCCATATTTCACATCTCCTTTATACCAGTAAGAACTGTATTGCGTTGAAGAAATAACCGACGATCATAATGCCAACGGTGCAGATGGCTACAAAGACACCCAGCAGCTTTGGCTTGATGGCTTTGCGGAGCATGATCATGGAGGGAACGCTCAAAGTCGTCACACCCATCATAAAGCTGAGAACTACACCCAGCTGTGCACCCTTGGCAAGAAGGGCTTCCGCGATGGGAATGGTGCCGAAGATGTCCGCATACATGGGCACACCTGCGATGGTGGCAATCACAACACCCAGAGGATTTCCGGTGCCCAGCAGTTGGATGATAAATTCTTCGGGAATCCAGTTATGGATGATAGCACCGATGCCAACACCAATCAGCACATAGGGAGCCACTTTTTTTGCGGTGGAAACCACCTGTTCCCAGGCATACTGCATCCGGTCTTTGACAGTCAGTTCTTCCTGGGGAAGATCCACAGCCTTGCCTCTGCGAATGAATTCCTCCACCTGGTTTTCCAGATGGAGCTTTTCGATCAGCGTACCACCGGCTACAGCGATCACCAGTCCCAGTACCACATAGATAACCGCAACCTTCCAGCCGAAAATGCTCATCAGCAGCACCAGACTTCCCAGGTCCACCATGGGAGAGGAAATCAGGAAAGAGAAGGTCACACCGAGGGGCAGACCCGCACTGGTAAAGCCAATAAACAGCGGAATGGACGAGCAGGAGCAGAAGGGTGTTACAGTTCCCAGAAGTGCAGCTACGCAGTTAGCACCGATGCCATGGAATTTGCCTAGGATCTTCTTGGTTCGCTCCGGTGGAAAATAGCTCTGGATGTAGGAGATTACAAAAATCAGCACACCCAACAGTACCATAATTTTGATTATATCGTAGAAGAAAAACTGAACGCTGCCGCCGATCCGGCTGGTAGGATCAAGACCAACGGCTTCTATAAGGCTGCCGATCAAACGATTCAGCCATTGCATTCCCAGGATTTCATTTTGAATAAATGACCACATGGTTATCATCCTTTCATATTCTTATATTGAAATATATCAATGTGTTGTGTTGTGAGAAAGCCGTAGCTTCCTACGGCTTATTTTTCTTTGCAGCAGCAATTATCCGGAACATTGGCTGCAGTTAGAAGCTCACGGAGCATTACACTGAGTTCTGCTGAACTTTCGCTGCAGATGGAGTAGTGCATCCATTTACCCTCTTTCCGCCCGTTGACAATTCCGGCATCGCAGAGGATCTTCATATGATGGGACAGGGTCGGTTGACTGATGTTCAGCGCATCCAGCAGCTTGCAGGCACACATTTCTCCGTTGTGAAGGAGCTTCAAAATCCGAATCCGGTTTTCATCACTCAGAGCCTTGAAAACAAGCACCATGTTCTTTTCGTGAAATTCCATCAAGCCACCTCCTATTGATGTTTGTCGATATAATAGCATATATATTGATAGTTGTCAATGTATAGTGGGATAAAAACGAATTGTCCTTGTTTGTGTCTGCCGCCTCCGGTTTTAGCCGGAGGCTTTCTTTTTTGCCATTAGGTGAAAAATTTTCTTTTCGGGTGTTTCGTTTTTAGGGCAAAAGCGTGCGGTAGGTAAATAAAGGGATTATTTCCGCCAAACTAATTTTTCAAAAGGTGTTTAGTTTTGTGGGTTTTCGATGCCTACCAAATGAGGAAGAAAATATTTTTCTTATCGGGGTTGCCTTTTACCCCTCCTTATTTACGGATATATGAGGGTATTTTTGCAAGTCGCTTTTCGGCAGGAGGTGATGGTCACAAGCACCACCTCAAAAAATATTTTTTGAGGTGGGTTGACTTTGACCCCCTCAAATGTCCGGATATGTGAAAGGACTTTTCCTCGGCAGAATTTAATACCGAAACTCCCCCTCAGGCGATGATCAAAAGCATCACCTAAAGCGGTTTCAGAAGTTTCTTCTGAAACTGGGTTTACAAAAAGGGGTCTGAAAGTCGGAATTAGTGAAGGGACTTTCAAAAAAGTTTCTGAGCCAGGGTTGACTTTACCCCCTCCTCACTTCCGAATAAGTGAAAGGATTTTCAAAAACCTTTCACCGGCGCCCTGACTTTCGGGGTCGTAAATGTCCGAATATATGAAAGCTTCTTTCAACTGCACCTTGACAACTGAATAACCTGCCCCCAACCGACTGTGCCAAGACTGCCAAGAGCACGAGCGCGGCGACGCTGCGGAAAGACCCCGAGCGGAACGAGGCAGGCCTACATTCCTCCAAAAATTGGAGGAATACAACCATGCTACTACCAAACAAAAAGCGAAAGGAGGATAAGTATCATGGAAAAACTGCACCTTATCAGCGCAGAAACACTGTTCTACACACCCCTTGACCATCCCCGGATGCTGATTGACGGCATCCTATCCAACGGTCTTGCCATTCTGTCCGGCGATTCCAAGATTGGCAAAAGCTGGATGGTTCTATGGTTCTGCTTGAAGATTAGCCGGGGTGAGCCGGTGTGGGGACTTCCTACATCTAAAACGGATGTGATCTACCTTGCCTTGGAAGACAAGGATTGGCGAATACAGCAGCGTATGCAGGATATAATTGATGTCCCACCGACGAATCTGCACTTTGGCTTCTCTTGCGGCAAGCTAGGTGCTGAGCTGGAAGGACAGATCAAATTGGCATTAAAAGACCAACCCAGTACCGGTCTGCTCTTCATCGATACGCTGCAGATGGTCCGGGACAATGTTTCATCCAAGGTCAATGCCTATGCCCAGGACTATCGAGATCTGTCTGCTCTGAAGAAGATCGCCGACGACCACAACATTTGCATCTTCCTTGTTCACCACAACCGCAAGGAGCATGACGGCAGCAATGTCTTCAACGATATGACCGGCTCTACCGGCATTGCAGGTGTAGCAGACACCTGTATGGTACTGCGCAAAGAAGATCGTTTTGGCAATGATGCAGTTCTCAGCATCACCGGCCGGGACATCGAGGAAAAGCGGCTGAAGCTGACCATGCGGAAAAATGTATGGGAAGTCACGGAAGCACTGGACACTTCCGCCTTGCGCCGGGAGCGCATACCGCAATTCCTTTTTCAGATTGCAGATTACCTGCTGAATGAAAAGAGTTTTACCGGTACGGCAACGGAACTGCTTGCCGCTATCGGCCACGAAGCAACAAAGGCAAATGTAGCCAGCAAGCTTATAACCAGGCACTTCAACGAAGTCTTTAAACCGCTGGGAATCACTATGGAACACAAGCCAACCGCACAGGCCAGATTGATGATTTGGAAGCTGAATGACGATGATGACGGCAATGACGGTCAAAGGAGGAGCGAGACCCTCGCGTCACTACGTCAGCAATATGACGACATCCCCTCGTTCTCCCAAACATCGTCACAATCGTCATTTGCGTCATGGGAGGTATTAACCGACCCGGACGATGAGTTGCCCTTCGCATGACGACCTCTAAGGAAATGGCAATGGCATTTTCTTAGCAAACATCCCGAAATGGTCCCAAAACCATTCCACACACCTTGGGGGTAACCCCAAACCGTTATGAATACGAGAGGAGATAACAATGGGAAAATCAAAAACAAGACCATATGAAATTCACTTGCGTCTGAACGAAGAAGAGTACCAGGCGCTGGAAACTAACCGAAAGAAATGCAATCTACCGCAGCAGACCTACCTAAGGAA
>JAZKYA010000070.1:0-79045 GCA_045611945.1 Faecousia sp.
CAACAACCGCCGGGTACAGCGTAACCTGGGCGTGCTGACACCGATGGAGAAGCACTACGGCTATCCGTTGGCAGCATAAAAAGACTTCCGGCAACCCAAACCGGGTCACCGGAAGCAAGAAATTTTTTATTTTATTTCACTGTCCACTTGACGGGGCGCAGTTCATTTCAATAGCAGTAGGGCATCTTATGCAAGCGAAAGAAAATTCGATGAGCCTATAGGCTCGGCTGGTAAAAGGCCCTAAGGGGGCCTGTGCATACCACCGGCACGGCCGGTGGTTATGATTTGGACGGCTGCATCTTTGCTATGCGTATTGCTGATGGGAATTGTAAAGCTGGGGCAAGAGCACGATTTTGGGTCATGGCTCTTGGTTTTTCCAGTTCCGTTGTGTTTTTTGTTTTGGCGTATCTTTCCAGACAGTTTGTTCCCATGTGTGTGATGGCTTTTCTTGCGTCGCTTACAAACTGCGCGGGGAACACCGTTTTCAACGCATCGCTGATGCTGGCGCTGCCGGAGGAAAACCGGGGCGCGATCCTGGGTTTTATCCAGTCAGCCTGCACCGGCGGTACAGCGTTGTCGGCGGTGATATATGGGATGCTGGGTGATGTATTCCCGTTGTATCTGGTCTTTACAGTGGGAAGTCTGCTCTCCCTTGCGCCGATGCTGTATCTGTGCTTCAATGGCAGGACTAAGGATTTTGTACTTCAGCATTGAGAATTTCTCCGGATACTCTTCTGCCCGCAAACTCTCTGCGTTTTCAGTATGGGAATATTTCCTGCTTGTAATCTGCCCACTCATTTCGTATAATCAAGAAATGGAGGAGGTATGCCTATGAATAAGAGAATTCGCTGGATCACAGAAACTGCCGTTATGCTGGCTCTGCTTGTGTCGCTGCAGGCGTTGACGAAGCCGATGGGACAGTTGGTTACCGGATCGTGTGTCAATGCTGTGCTGGCGGTTTCTGCGTTGATTGGCGGCCTTGCCTGCGGCCTGACGGTGGCGGTGGTTTCGCCGGTGCTGGCATTCCTGCTGGGCATCGCGGCCCAACCCTTGACCGTACCTGCGATCATGGCCGGAAACATCGTGTATGTGGCATTGTTGTCGGTGATTACCGGCAGAAACAGAAAGTCTTTTGCGCGGCAGGTAGCTGCGTGGCTCGTGTCTGCTGCCGCTAAATTTGCCATACTGTATGGCCTGGTGGCAGGGCTGATCTGCGGTGTGCTGGCGGATGCATTGTTGGCCTCTGGCACCTTAAAGACTCCCATGCTGCAGGCGCTGCCCATTACCTTTGGCTGGACGCAGCTAATCACTGCGCTGATCGGCGGTGCTGTGGCGCTGCTGCTCCTTCCGTTGCTGCGCAGAGCTTTGCGCAAATAGGGGGAAAGCCATGTGGAATCTGGAGGAAGTGGTTGCCTACTATCAAAAACAGGGTGCGCCGGGAGATCAGAGCGCACTGGTTTCCCTTTTGCGGGAAATACAGAGTGAGAATGGTGGAGGAATTCCCAAGGGGTTGCTGCCGGAGCTGGCTCAGCTTATGGGTGTGAAGGAGAGCTATCTGCTGGCGGTGATCAGGCGGATTCCCGCTTTGCGTCTGGCGGATACCCACTGCCTGGAGCTGTGCGGCGGGCCAAACTGCAGTAAACGGGCGCAGCTTGCGGATTTTGTAGAAAAGACATACGGGAAAAACCCGGTGGGCTTTTCGGTGCGCTTCGTTCCCTGTATGCGGCTGTGTGGAAAAGGGCCCAATATCCGCTGGGACGGAAAGCTGTACCATGGGGCGGATGAAGCGCTGATCCGCAGTTTGATCGACACTTTGTAATCGAAAGAAATACACAAGACCGGTTGCTCCCCTAGGACAACCGGTCTTGCTTTATATTTATGAAACTTGTCTCATAATACTTTTTCTGCCAGATATTCCTCCGCATAGTGGGCAGCCGCCGCGCCGTCAGCAACGGCGGTGACGATCTGGCGCAGGGCCTTGGTACGGACATCGCCTACGGCAAATACCCCAGACAGGGTGGTTCTGGTGCTTTCATCAGCCATGATATATCCGGCTTCGTCCAGCACAAGCTGGCCCTTTACCAGAGAAGATGCGGGGGATCTTCCGATGCTTACGAAAAGCCCGTCGCAATCGATCACGGATTCTTCATCTGTAGTTAGATCCGTTACCCGGATGCCGGTCAGCTTTCCGTTGTGCAGCAGCCCGGTGACCGCGCTGTTCCAGCAAAATTCCACATTGGGAGTATTCATCAGCGGCTCGTGATAGACCTTAGTGGCCCGGAGGGTATCCCGCCGGTGGACGATGATGACCTTTCTGGCGATGCGGCTTAAAGCCAGCGCATCCGCTGCCGCGCTGTTGCCGCCGCCTACCACCACAACGGTTTTGCCTTTATAGAACATTCCATCGCAGGCAGCGCAGTAATTCACGCCCCGGCCGGTCAGCTCCCGTTCGCCGGGAAGTCCCAGCTGTCTGGGGTTCGCTCCGGTGGAAAAAATGACTGTTTTGCCAAGGAATGTACCTTCTGTGGTTTCCGCAGTCTTGACGCTGCCCGTTAGCTGAACGGATGTAACCTCTGCCAGCTCCGTTACCGCGCCGAAGCGCTCAGCCTGGCGCTGCATCTGTTCACCCAGGGTGTAGCCGTCAATGCCGTCTTCAAAACCGGGGTAGTTATCGATCTGAGCGGTCAGAGCCATCTGTCCGCCGGCGGACAGCTTTTCCAAAACCACCACGGAAAGGCCCGCTCTGGCGGCGTACAGCGCTGCCGTATAGCCGCCTGGACCGCCGCCGATCACTACCACATCATAGATTTTTTCCATGGGCCGCTCCTTATTGAGCCAGGGTTTCCCGGATGAAGTCATCGATCTGGGCCTTGGATTCCGGCGCTACCACAAAGCCCAAGGCCTCTCCGTCCCGGTAAAGCACCAGCGTGGGGATCACTTCGATCTGCTGGGAATCCGCTAACTGGGGCTCGTCATCAATATTGATCTTGGCCACTACCATTTCATCGCCATATTGCTGGGCGATCTTATCATAGGCAGGGGCGATCCGGCGGCAGTAGCCGCACCAGGGAGCCCAGTAGTCCACAAGCATCAGCTTGCCCTCGTTCATCAAAGCGTCAAATTGTTTCGTATTTACATTCATAGCTGCCATCATTGCCAGCTCCTTTCTTTTTTCTTTAGTATACCCGCAGGATACGCACCCTTCCGTGATATTATCACGAAAAGTTCCATGGAAATACCCATGTACATTTTATAAATAATGTAGTATAATCATTATCATGAAAAGAAAGGGCGGTGCGGCAATGGAATTTGCGGAGTATCTTCCCATTTGGAACAAGCTGACTGCACAGCAGCAGGAACGGATCGCCGGTGTGATCGAATACCGGAAAGTGAAAAAAGGAACCACGATCCATGACAGCAGCGCCGAGTGTCTGGGCCTGATCATGGTTCGCTCGGGCCAGCTGCGGGCCTATATCCTTTCTGAGGATGGCCGGGAGATTACCCTCAGCCGACTGTTTGAGTACGATGTGAGCCTGCTCAGCGCCTCCTGCGTCATGCCGGATATGCAGTTTAATGTGATGATTGAGGTGGAAAAGGACAGTGAGTTCTGGAGTATCCCGGCCTGCCTGTTTAAGAATCTGGCAGATGAAAGCCTGGCGGTGTCCAATTATTCCCGGAGCCTGCTCAGCAGCAACTTCTCAGAACTGATGTGGCTGATGGAGCAGATCATGTGGAAGAGTCTGGACAAGCGTCTGGCGGCGTTTCTTTTGGAAGAGGCACGGCTGGAGGAAAGCAATATTCTGAAGATCACCCATGAAAAGATCGCCAACCATATGGGAACAGCCCGTGAGGTGGTGACCCGGATGCTTCGGTATTTCCAGAATGAAGGGATGGTTAAGCTGACCCGGGGTGCCATTGAGCTGACCGATGAGGACAAGCTTGACAAGCTTCAGGGCCCATGACCATTTTGTGTGATTTTGTCACTGTACATCAGAAAATGATTCCATATAATACGATTACGATAACAAACAAGGAGAATGACTATGACCATCACGAGCGATATCAAATACATCGGTGTCAACGACCACAAGGTAGACCTTTTTGAGGGCCAGTATGTGGTGCCAAATGGAATGGCCTACAATTCCTATGCCATCATGGACGAGAAGATCGCCATTATGGATACGGTGGATGCCAATTTTACCCATGAATGGCTGGATAATATTGAGCATACCCTGGGCCAGAGGAAGCCTGATTACCTCATTGTGCAGCATATGGAGCCGGATCATTCCGCCAATATCTTCAATTTCGCGAAAGTCTACCCCGATGCGAAGATCGTGTCCTCTGCCAAGGCGTTCCAGATGATGAAGAACTTCTTTGGGACTGACTTCCCGGAGAGGCAGGTGGTGGTGGGCGAGGGCAGCACCCTTACTCTGGGTAAGCATGAACTGACCTTTGTTACCGCTCCTATGGTCCACTGGCCTGAGGTCATTGTGACCTACGACAGCACCGATAAGGTTCTGTTCTCTGCTGACGGTTTTGGCAAATTCGGCGCCCTGGATGTCCAGGAGGACTGGGCCGGTGAGGCACGGCGCTATTTTATTGGCATCGTCGGCAAGTACGGGGCTCAGGTACAGGCGCTGCTGAAGAAGGCTGCTGGCCTGGATATTCAGATCATCTGCCCGCTCCACGGCCCTGTGCTGACGGAAAATCTGGGTTATTATCTGAACCTGTATAACACCTGGTCCAGCTATGAGCCGGAGGACGAGGGCATTGTGATCGCCTATACCTCTGTCTACGGAAACACAAAGAAGGCAGTGCAGCAGCTTGCGGAAAAACTGAAAGCCACAGGCTGCCCCAAGGTAGTGGTAACGGATCTTGCCAGATGCGATATGGCAGAGGCTGTGGGAGATGCCTTCCGCTACAGCAAGCTGGTGCTGGCAACTACCACCTATAATGCGGATATCTTCCCCTTTATGAAGGAGTTCATCCATCATCTCACGGAAAGAAATTATCAGAACCGCACCATTGGCCTTATTGAGAACGGTTCCTGGGCGCCTCTGGCCGCCAAGGTAATGAGGGGAATGTTTGAAAAGAGCAAGAACATCACCTTTACGGATACTACGGTAAAGATCCACTCTGCGCTGAGCGAGGAAAGCAGCGCCCAGTTGGACGCTCTGGCTGAGGAGATGTGCCGGGAGTATCTGGCCCGGCAGGATGCGACTGCTAATAAAAATGACCTGTCCGCCCTGTTCCATATTGGCTACGGCTTGTATGTGGTGACCTCCAATGACGGCAAGAAGGACAATGGCCTGATCGTCAATACGGTGACCCAGGTTACCAATACCCCCAACCGGGTGGCGGTGACCATCAACAAGGAGAACTACTCCCACCACATCATTAAGCAGACCGGCAAGATGAATATTAACTGTCTGACGGAGGATGCGCCCTTTGCGGTGTTTGAGAAGTTCGGTTTCGCCAGCGGCAGGAATGTGGATAAGTTTGCTGACTGCGAGCCCCTGCGCTCTGATAACGGCTTGGTGTTCCTGCCCCGGCATATCAACGCCTTTATGTCGTTAAAGGTAGAGCAGTATGTGGATCTGGATACCCACGGCATGTTCATCTGTTCTGTGACCGAGGCCAGAGTGCTGTCGGATAAAAACACCATGACCTACACATACTACCTTGACCATGTGAAGCCGAAGCCGGAGACAGAAGGAAAGACCGGTTATGTATGTAAGATCTGCGGCTGGGTCTATGAGGGCACAGAGCTTCCTGAAGATATCGTCTGCCCCCTGTGCAAGCACGGCGCGGCAGATTTTGAGAAAATTTAATTTGGAGGAATCAGTTATGAAGAAATATGTTTGCGATGTATGCGGCTGGATCTATGACGAGACTGAGGGTTACCCCGAGGACGGTATCGCTCCCGGCACCAAGTGGGAGGAGATCGCCGAAGATTTTGAATGCCCCCTGTGCGGCGTCGGCAAGGACCAGTTTTCTGAGGAATAAGCAGAAGCAAGAAAAAACGCTCCGTTCACCACGAACGGAGCGTTTTTGTTCAAGTCAGATAATTGGCAGCCAGAACAGCCACCAGCAGGATTACAGGGTAGGCCAGGTAGTTGATGATGCGATTATGTTCCCCTTGTTCGCCGTTATACAGGTGGGTCAGCAGGCAGCCCATGGAGGATGCCAGATAGAAGGGAGATACAATGGTGCAGGCCATTGCTGCACCGGCACCTGCCAGGCCTCTGAGGTTGGTGCGGCCACGCATGAGCCAGAATACGGCGATCAGGACTACCAAGGGCGTACCGTGGTCGATGCTGAGCATTTCAGCCCACACGATCGCAGCGATCAGGATCAATACCTTTAATAGCCGGTGGGAGGCGGTACGCTCAGAAAAACGGCTGTAGAGGTACAGGACCATCATTCCCAATACCAGACCCATACAGGGGTTCTGGGCGTTCAGGGCCAGAAGCTTCTGGTTCATAGCCAGGTCATAAGGGATCTCACTGACCACAGCAACGGCCGCTACACGCAGCAGATATTTTTTCCAATCCTTCGTATGGGTAAACCCTTCGGCCACCAGCAGCGCGAAGATGGGGACGGCACAGGCCTCCAGACCCTGCAGGACCAGTGCAACGGCGGCGATGGACATGGAGTCCGGATTGGCGGATAAGACCTCCAGCATCTGCTGGGCGGTTGCACCGCCGATGCCCAGAATGGTATTTTGCAGAATACAGCGGCCGATAATTCCGGCGGCTGCCAACAGCAAGCCCCAGGTGCGCAGGGCTGTGGCGGTCAAGCCTTTGGGTTTGGTTTCACCAAGTCTTTCCATGCTTACTCCTTTACCAGTATGGCAACGCCGTAGGCGCTGAGGTTGAGGGTAGTTCCCTTGCGGGAGATTTTTCCGCCATCGGCGCTGAGGGAAGCGGTCAAATTCCAATCGGCATAGGCGGACAGATCTACCTTGGCAGCTTCTTCACTAATGTTCATCAGAATGATGCAGCTCTCATCCTCCCAGACCTTGCGCTGGGCGCTGATACAACCACTGTTCAGGGCGGCTTCCGCGGTTACTCTGCCGTGGGAGATCACGGGAAGGGCATTGCGGATGGCAATGGCCTGCCGATAGTAATTGTAGATGGAGTTGCTGTCCGCCGTCTGTGTTTCCAAAGAACCGAAGGGATATTCTTCGGGCAGCGTGCAGCCGGGTGGGGGAGCGGTGGTTCCGTTATTTCCCGCGTCGTTCCAATACATGGGTGCGCGCTTGGAGGGATCATTGTTTCCACCGGATACCATGCCCAACTCCTCACCGTAGTAGATGAAGGCACTGCCGCCCATAAACAGGTTCATAGCGCCGGCCAGCTTGATCTTGTTTTCGTCACGGGCAACAAAGCCTGCGATCCGGCCCACATCGTGATTGCTCAGAAAGGGGGCGTCGATATAATCGGCATTGGAACCAAGATAAGCCTTGTCGGCCTTCTCCAGGGCGGTGGCATAGGTGGTGACCTTCGCGGGGTTACCTGCGCCCCGCAGCACCTCTACGATCTTTCCGTTGGCGCTGCCGAAGGGGAAATCAAAGAGGCTGGTGATACCGCTTTTATAGTATTCGGTGACCTGGGCAAAGCTGTCCCAAACTTCTGCCACCATATAGACATCGGGCTTTATGGACTGGGCAGTTTCCTGCAGGAAATTCAGAACTTCTACATTTTTTGGGGTATTGCCGCTCCAGAATTCCTTGGCGGCATCCAGACGGAAGCCGTCTACGCCTTTGTTTAGCCAGAATTCCATGATCTTTCTGATCTCGGAGCGGAGCGCTTGGCTGTCCAGGTTCAGATCGGGCATATCGGGTGAGAAACGGCACTCGTAATAGTAGGGTGTGCCGGGGATGCTGTTATAACCTGCTTCTGCTTCGGTAGAGAGAATGTAATATTCCAAAGAGGGACATTCTGCGGCGCTGGGCGTCTGACCCTCCGGCAATGTTTTCAGATACTTGCTCATATCCAGGAACCACCGGTTGGCGCTTCCGGTATGGTTGACCACCAGGTCCATGATGACCTTGATGCCCCGGCTTTCACATTCAGAAAGCAGCGCCTCAAAATCTTCCATGGTTCCGTAATCCGGGTCAATGGAGTAGTAATCCGTCACATTGTACTTATGATAGGTTGTGCTGGAATGAATGGGCATCAACCAGATACCGTTGATGCCCATTTCTTCCAGATAATCCAGTTTGGAGCGGACACCGTTTAAATCACCGATGCCGTCTCCGTCAGAGTCGCAAAAGGAATACACAAAGATCTCGTACCAGGTGCGGTAGTTGTCGTCAGGACTTTCACCTAACTCTGCGATCTGGGCCAGAGTGTCATCCACACTGGGGGCGCAGCCGCACAGCAGAAGCACGACCAGCAGCAAGCTGATGAGCCTCATTGGTACTTTCATAGGCCATTAACCCTTTACGCCGCCGGCCATGGCTTCCTGGTAGAACTTCTGGGTGTAAATGAACAGGATGGAAATGGGAATGGCGATCAGCACGGAACCGGCGCAGAAACGGGGGAACCAGGAGTTGACGAATTCCATTTCCAGCATACGCCACAGGCCGATGGAAACCGTGTAGTACTGGGCTTCGGAACGGACAATGATCTTTGCGAAGATGAAGTCCATCCAGGGGCCCATGAAGGCGGTAACTATCTGATACACGATCATGGGCTTACACAGAGGCAGGGTGATCCGGGTGAAGGTCTGCCACTTGGTAGCACCGTCCAGATACGCAGCCTCGTCCAAGGCTTTGGGAATGGTGTCCATGTAGCCCTTCATAACGAAGAAGCCGGTGCCTGCGCCCGCACTGTAGCAGATGACCAGGGCCAGGGGGATATTGCTGCCTTCGGTCAGCCCCAGAGCTTTCAGCAGGAAGTAGATAGCTACCATGCTCATGAAGCCGGGGAACAGGTTGATAACCATAGCCATATTCATGTAAGGCTTGCGCATCTTCCACTTGACACGGCTCATGCAGAAAGATACAGCCAGCACGAAGAAGGTGCTGATCACGCAGCTGAAGCAGGCGATCACAAAGGTGTTGGTGAACATCTGCAGGAAGTTCAGCTTGTTGGTATCCGTAAAGAGACTGATGTAGTTTTTGAGGGAAATATCCTCCAGCGCGGGGAGGAAGGAGTGGTAGAACAAGCCGGTGTACCTGGGGTTGACACGGAGGCTGTGCGCCACCAGCCAGACGAAGGGGATCAGCCAGATGACCGCGACGCACACCAGAAACAGGTGAACCAGGATATCGGAGATCCGGCGGGCGGTTTTAACAGAGCCAAGATTTTTTTTAGCCATTATTTGAAGCCCTCCTCATCTTTGTATGAACCGGAGCTGCGGTATGTCACCAGTGCCACAACAGCCAGCACAACGAAGGTGAAGATACCGATAACGGCAGCCAGGTTATATTGCTGCTTATCTACTGACAGCTTGTACAGCCAGGTGACCAGCAGGTCTGTATGGCCTGCGCTGGCGCCGGTATCGGTGGGACCGCCGCCGGACAGCAGGTAGATAATGTTGAAATTGTTGATGTTGCCTGTGAACTGGGTAATGATGTAGGGGGTCATTACGAAGATCATGTAAGGCATGGTGATGTGCATGAACTGCTGTACCACATTGGCACCGTCGATCCTGGCAGCTTCATACTGCTCGGCAGGAATATTCTGCAGAATACCGGTGACCTGCATGACGGTGTAGGGAATACCGACCCACAGGTTGATCATAATGATGGTCACTCTTGCCCAGGTGGTATCGGTGAAAAAGGGCAGGTTCTGCTCGGGGGCGATGAAGCCCAGGTTCTGCAGCAGGGTGTTGACACCGGAATCATCCTTGAACATACTGCGGATAATCATCAGGGAAACAAACTGAGGCACAGCGATGGTGAAGGACAGAATGGTGCGCCACATACCCTTCAGACGGGTGGTGGGCCGGTTGATGATGATTGCCATGATAGTACCGGCAAAGAAATTCAGGAAAGTTGCGAAGAATGCCCAGATGAGGGTCCAGCCCAAAACCGGCATAAAGTGTTTGCCGATCTCAGAAGTGCCGTTAAACAGGTCGATAAAATTATCCAAACCCACCCAGTCAAAGAGCATCAGATGGTTATCGATTCTGGAGTAGTTGGTGAAAGCCATCAGAATCATGTAGACCAGGGGGATAATTGTAAAGATCAGAAGGCTGATGAAAGGGGGAGCCATCAGCAGTTTGTGTATGTTGCCATCCAGCAGGGCTTTCAGGTCATCATGAAAGGCGGGGGCGGCTTTTCCGTCCTTTTTCAGGGTCATTGCCATGTAGCCGCTGCGGACACTGGCACGCCAGATCACAATAAATGCAACGGTCAAGGCGATGGCGACAACGCCGTACAGCAAAATGAGCTGAGAGTTATCGCCCTGGGAATAAACATAGATACCCTGGTCGGCATCCCAAACTTCACCGGCAGGAGTATCGCCCAGGCTGGGCAGCATCAGCAGGCAATCAATGCCGCTGAGGGCCATATATGCGATATAGGCCAATTCGATAGCCAGGAAAATCAGACCCTTAATGGTCTGACCGGCCACCAGATTACCGAGGCCCATGAGCAGACAGGAAAGCCAGACCACTTTGCCTCCGTTTTTTAATGCGCTGCGCAAAGAGTTAGGATCGGTTTTCTTTTTGCGAGCAGCTGCGGTTTTTGCTAATTCTTTTGTTGACACGCTACCGTCTCCCTTCGCTGATTTGGATAAAAAAGCGGCGGCCAGAACCATATCCGGCCGCCGCCAAGTGCCCTTAATTAAGCGGATTCAAGAATTCAATATGGAATTACAGGCCGCCGTTGGGGTTCAGAGCCTCCATCAGCTTGTCGACTTCAGCCTTGTAGTTTTCAGCGGTGACAACACCGTTCTTGATGTTAGCACCGAAGGTGCCCATGGCATCCCAGTACACGCTCATCTCAGGCAGAGAGGGCTGCAGCACGGAGCAGTTGTTCATGGCGTCCATCTCAGCCTTAGCAACGGCGGAAGCCATAACCTTCTCGTTGGTAGCCAGAGAAGCAACAGCAGGGGTAATGCCACGGATCTCAAAACGGGCCAGCTGGGCCTCGGGAGAAGCCAGGAAAGCAGCCAGTTCCATAGCAGCCTTGGGGTTCTTAGCATGGGGGTTGACACCGACAGCCTTGGAGCCGGCCATAGCGGTCAGCTTCACAGCCTTGCCGTCGATGGTAACGGAAGGCATGCCGGCAGCGCCCAGGTTCTCACCCAGAACATCGTAAACACCGGTACCATCATCGTTGTGGTACTCCCAGGAACCGTTGAAGTAAGCAACAACGGAGCCGTCTTTCAGACCGGCATTGCCCTTGCCGTCAGCGTCGTCGATGAAGTTGGGATGAGCCATCAGCTCGACCATCTTTGCGGCGGCAGCATAGCCAGCCTCACCGCCGAACTGGATGCCGGCAGCAGCGTCAGCGTTAGTTTCACCGAACAGGGTGCAGCCGTTGCCCAGGAACAGGGCACCATTGTACCAAGCGGTGGTCATGGGGAAGGCAACAGTGCCCTTCTCCAGCAGGCCTTCCAGAGTCTTGATGTCCTCTTCGGAAACCAGAGACTTGTTGTAGTACATGAACCAGGTGTTACAGGTCATGGGGAAACCATAGATGTCGCCGTTGTAGGTGACGGAGTTGATGTAGGTGGAAGCGTAGTTGTTCTTGACATAGTCAGCGTAGTCGCCGCCCAGCTTAGCCAGAGCGCCGGCCTCCAGCAGGGAGCCGATCTGGTCGTTGGCGAACATGTAAACATCGCCGGCAGCGCTTGCGTCAGCACAAACCAATTCCTTGGCGTTGCCTTCGCCGCAGACACCCAGTTCCCAAGTGATCTTGTACTCGGGGTGAGCCTCTTCGAACTTCTTCAGCATCTGGTTGAGCCACTTGGCGTCGTCGCCTTGGTCTTCCTGGGGAGCCCAGACCTTCAGGGTGATCTCTTCGGTCTTGGCGGACTGGCAGCCAGCGAACATACCGACGATCATCATGCAGGCCAGAAGCAGAGCAATGATCTTCTTCATTTTGTTTTTCCTCCTAAAAATAATTACAACTTTATGCTATCACAGAACTCTTATCTGTTGATGCCGTATGCAGCCCATTCAAGCGGGCCGATCCCATGGGATCGCAAGGAGAAAGCGGTGTACACCGCTTTCTGATATGTACTTGAATTTATAATTACGAAACTTTACGAAACAGTGTTTTGTAAAGCTCTAAATGTAAAATTTCAATGAACGCATTTAGTATATCACTGAATAGAGGGAATCGTCAACCACTGAAATGTAGAAAAAATACGACATATATTTGTGCATTTTCACAAAATGTACACAGTTCACGAACTTTTGTAGAATTATGTACCCGATTCGGCTCCATTCGTCTTTTTCTGCGCGTTGAGGGCATCCCAATTTGCACGCCCGAAACATTTCGTAAGGGCCAGGATCTCCTGCTGAAGTTCCTCCGAGAGCATTTCCGGCGTCATACGCCAGCTCCAGTTGATGTCTACAGTGCCGGGCATATTCATACGGGAGCTGTTATCCAGACCCAGCCAGTCCTGCAGGGGAACGATACAGGTTTTTGCCGCGCACATCATGGCAAGGCCGATCAGCTTCTTATAAAAACGCTTATTTGGCGTGTCGTGATCCATCAGATAATCCCGGATCTGGTCCCGGGCAGATTTGGAGAGACGGCCAAACCAGCCTGCCACGGTTTCATTATCATGGGTGCCGGTGTAGACCCAGCAGTTGGTGTTGTAGTTGTGGGGCAGGTATTCGTTGGCACCGCCGATATCCTCCTCGTCAAAGGCAAACTGCAGTACCTTCATGTTGGGGTAGCCGCTGTTTTTTACCATCTGCCGGACACTGTCAGTCATGTGGCCCAGATCCTCTGCGATCACACCCCGCTCACCCAGGTTCGCCTTCAGTGCGCTAAACAGCTCCATGCCGGGGCCTTTTTCCCAATGGCCGTCTTTGGCAAGGCTGCTTTCGGCAGGAATGGCGAAGTATTCGTCGAAGCCACGGAAATGGTCGATACGCACCACATCATAGAGCTTGTAGCTGTACCACATCCGGGTGATCCACCAGTGGTATCCGGTGACCCGGTGGTAGTCCCAGCGGTACAGGGGATTGCCCCAGACCTGACCGTCAGCGCTGAAGCTGTCGGGAGGACAGCCGGCGATCTGGGTGGGCTTATTGTCCTTGTCCAGTTGGAACATTTCCGGGTGCGCCCACACATCGGAGCCATCAGGGGATACATAAATGGGGATATCGCCTACGATCTCGATGTGCTTGTCATTGGCGTACTTCTTCAGCTTGCTCCACTGCTCGTAGAACTTATATTGCAGATACTTCTGGAACTCAACATCAAAGTACAGCTTTTCCCGGTAATAGTCCAGAGCGTAGCCATAGTGCATACGGATATCCTGGGGCCATTGGGTCCACATCTTGCCGCCGAAGAAATCCTTTACTGCCATGAACAGGGCATAATCATCCAGCCACCATTCGTTCTCGTGGACAAAACGGCGGTAGGCATCCAGTTCGCTGATGTTGCTGCGCTCATAAGCCTTGCGCAGCAGGGGAAGGCGGTTGCTGTGCAGCAGGGAATAATCTGCCTTGGCAGGGTTGCTGCCAAAATCCACGGCATCACATTCTTCCCTGGTCAGAACACCCTCTTCCACCAGCGCGTCCAGGCTGATGAAGTAGGGATTTCCCGCAAAGGCGGAATAGGCCTGATAGGGGGAATCAAAAGCACCCTCATGGCTGGTTGCGCCCAAGGGCAGGATCTGCCAGTATTTTTGACCGGCCTTTTCCAGCCAGTCTACAAAATCGTAGGCGGCTTTGTCAAAGCAGCCAATGCCGTATTTGGATGGCAGACTGGTAACAGAAAGCAAAATACCTGCTTGTCTTTTCATATCATGATCTCCTCTCGGATGAATTGTGGTAGAACATGGCGGCCTCGTAGGGACGAAGACCCGGCTCATCGCTGCGGTAATTGGAAATCAGCAGCTCAGAACCCCGGAATGCTTCCGGGAGCTGATAGGAAAGCTGGTTTCCTGTGAAGTTGCATACCACCAGCAGGTGCTCGTCGCCGCTGTCTCTGGTGTAGGCAAAAATATTTTGGTCCTCCGGCAGCAAAAGCGTGAAGGCGCCTTCCCGGAAGACGGGATATGCCTTTCTCAGTTCAATGAGCCTGCGGTAGTGGTGGAACACAGAATCGGGATCTGCCAAAGCATCCTGTGCATTGATGCGAAGGTAGTTTTCATTGACCGGCAGCCAGGGCGTTCCCTCAGTGAAGCCGGCATTTTTTTCGGCGGTCCACTGCATGGGGGTTCTGGCGTTGTCCCGGCCTCTGGCCCAGATGGATGCCATTACATCTTCGTGGGAATCGCCTTTGCTGATCCGGTCACGGTAGAAATTTCGGATCTCCACATCATTGTACTGCTCTATGCTCAGCCGGATATTGGTCATGCCCAGCTCCTCGCCCTGGTAGATGTAGGGCGTACCCTCCATGCCGTGAAGCATGGTGGCAAGCATTTTGGCAGACTCCACCCGGTACTGACCGTCATTGCCCCACCGGGACACGATCCTGGGCAGGTCGTGGTTGTTCAAAAACAGGCTGTTCCAGCCACACCCATGGAGACCCTGCTGCCAGTGGGTCATACAGGCTTTTAACTTGGAAAGTTCCAGGGGCAGCACATCCCACTTTTCGATCTTCTGATCCAGGCAGATGTGCTGGAACTGAAAGACCATGCTCAGCTCGCTGCCGTCGGGAGCGCTGTAAAGCTTGGCCCGGTCCACATCCGCGCCCCAGGCTTCTCCAACGGTGACGATGTGGGCGGGGAAGGCGTTCCCGGAAAGCTCCCGCAGATAGTCATGGAGCTTGGGGCCGTTGCCTGTGATTTTGAGATCCGGGTCCTTGCCGATCTGGTCGATCACATCCAGACGAAAGCCTTCAATACCCTTTTCCACCCAGAAGCGGATAGAGTCGTACAGAGCTTGCCGGAGCCGGGGATTTTCCCAGTTCAGATCCGGCTGCTCCGGCGCGAACTGATGAAAGTAATACTGCCCAAGTTCCGGGACATAAGTCCAGGCAGGTCCGCCAAACACCGACTGCATATCGTTTGGCAGCCGGCCGGGCGTGCCGTCACGCCATATATAATAATGGTAATAGGGATTGTCTTTTCCCTTTAGGGCCTCCTGAAACCAACGGTGTTGGTTGGAACTGTGGTTCAGCACCAGGTCCAGAATGATGGAGATGCCCCGCTTCTTTGATTCGGCAATAAGCAGCTCCATATCCTCCATAGAACCAAACATGGGGTCTACGGAGCAGTAATCGGAAATGTCATAGCCGTTGTCCACCTGGGGAGAACGGCACACCGGGGACAGCCAGATGCCGTCGATCCCCAGGATTTCCAAATAGTCCAGCCGGGAGATAATGCCCTGCAGGTCACCCATGCCGCTGCCGGTGGTGTCCTGGAAGCTTTTGGGATAGATCTGGTAGAATACCGCGTCTTTCCACCATCCGGCTTTGGATTTATCCAATTTCATAACTTAAGCCTCTTACTGTTCAATGTGGTAAATATCTTCATAGACCCGGAGCATTTCGCCTACACTCCAGGCCTGGGCGAAGCAGCCCTTACCTGCGTGGGGGCGGTCACCGTCGTAGATCTCCGGGAGCTGTCCGGCGCAGCCCTGGCGCAGCATCGGCACCAGCCGGGTAAGCTGCTGCCTGACTTCCGCGGCGGCAGCCCTGGTACTGCCGTGGACTTTCAGATATGCCCGGTAGTAAGCGCCCATGGGGAATACCCATGTGGTACCCTGGTGATAGGCCAGGTCCCGTTCCAGCTGCGAACCGCCGTAGAAGCCATGGTACTGCGGATCCCCTGGGGAGAGGGTACGCAGGCCGCAATCGGTGAGCAGGTGGTCAGTGACCGTTTGCAGCACCGTGGATTCCTGGCCGTGGGAGAGCATGGTAAAGGGCATGGACAGCGCCCAGATCTGGTTGCAGCGGATCTGTTCATCGGCATCGCTGCCGGACAGCACATCCCGCAGATAACCCTTTTCCGGAATGTAGAATTTCTGGATAAAGGAAGCTTTGACAGTTTCAGCCAAGGCAGCGTACATACCGCTGTCAAAGCCCAGCTTGAGAGCCAGTGCCTCCATAATCTTTAGAGCGTTATACCAGTAGGCATTGATTTCCACCGGCTTGCCGTGGCGGGGGGTGGGCAGGATGCCCTGGACACAGACATCCATCCAGGTGACCTGGTCAAGTCCCTTTCCGGCGAAGATCAGGCCGTCGGTGTCCATGCCGATGCCGTGGCGCGTACCTGCCTTGTAAAAAGCGATGATCCGCTCCATCACGGGCCAGGCTTCCTGTATGAAGGCCAGATCACCGGAGTAGCACAGGTAGTGCCACAGGCTGTCAATGAGCAGAAGGGCGGCATCGACGGTGTTGTACATGGGCTGACACTGGCCTTCGGGGAACAGGTTCGGTACTAAGCCATCCTTTTCGCAGGCGAGAAAGGTCCGCAGGATGCTCTTGGCGTCCTCATACCGGCCGGTAGCCAAAGTGCAGCCGGGCAGGGCGATCATGGTATCCCGGCCCCAGTCACTGAACAGGGGGTAGCCGGCCAGAATGGTCTTTTCGTTGGTGGAGTCCCGGTGGGCGATGTAGGCATCGGCAGCCAGGACCAACTGACGGGCAATGGGGTCGTCAAAACGGCAGGCATCCTCCAATTTGCGAAGCCGGTCGATATGGTCTTGCAGCAGCTTCCAACCGGAGGCGGTATCCTTTCTTGTAGAAAACACGATCTCAAACCGGCGGATCTCACCGGGCTGTACCGGGAAGGTAACATGACAGCAGCATGCACTGTAGCCCCAGCCGGGGCGTCCGTCTTTTTGATCTTCAGGGTAGGAAAACCGATACCAGGCAGGATCGGCCTGGCGCAGTGTTCCGTCGGTGTTTATATGTAATGTATACCCATCGCAGCAGACAGTACTGCCATTGAACGCAAGGCATTTCCGTTCTTCCAGCGCCGCTTCCTTGGGCGCAAATTTAAACAGGGGGGTTACATTCAACGCGCAGGGGAGTTCGCTATCATTTATGATCTCATAAACAACTGCGGCAGTATTTTCTTCCCGGGCCATGGCGCACTGCCGAATTACACGGACACCCAACGCTTCATACTCCCAGCATGGGGCGTATTCCATAGAAAAGACGCAAAGCCGGGAAAGGCCATCCTCGGCAAGGTTATCATCTGCGTATTCCTGGGCGGAGAGCCAGACGGTTTCGCTGCCCACAGAGAGGGTTTCACGCAGATGGTGTACCATATTGATCCGCTTGTTGGGTGCTTTTACTGCCGCTACCAGAATGCCATGGTCTGCTCTGGGCGCACTGTAACCGGCACAGACAGAGCAATAGCCCCCAAGGCCATTGCACAGCAGAAAGGTATTTTCTCTCGCGGCAGCCTGTGTCTGCAGCTCCTGTTTTTGATAAAGAAACCTCATAGGGGATTGCTCCTTCAGTGGTTGGTGGCGGTAGTAAAGAAAGGGGTGAGCTTTCGGAATGTTTAGTGCTTTTCAGTATAGTCCCTTTTCTGATTTCCGTCAAGAATCAAAGGGATATTCCCTGCTTTCTGTGAGAATAAACAATTTATAGGGGCATTTTTTGTGAGTTATTTTTGTTTAACGATGATGCAACACCAAAAGGCGAAACAAGGCGAAACTTTTTTGAGGAGAATTTCGTCTTTTTATTTACTTTTTATTCCACCTTGTGATATAATAGCCGCAAATGGAAGGAGGCGCTGTATATGGCCACACTGGATGATATTGCCAAGGCGTTGGGTGTATCCAAAGGTACGGTTTCCAAGGCGTTGAACGGCGCAAAGGATGTCAGCGGCACGATGCGCCAGTCTGTGCTGGAGAAAGCAGTGGAATTGGGATATTCCCGCATTCCCCGCAGTACAAATCCTTTGCGGATCGCACTGTTTATCACCAATATAGAATACGCAAAACCCGATGATTTCGGTTATGATCTGGTTGCGGGTTTTCGAAAGGCGGCAGAACCTGCCGGTTTCTGCGTGGAGATCATTCCACTGACCCTCAAGCTGCAGGAAGAAATTCCCTATGATACCTTTATGGTCCGGGAGAATTACTGCGGCGGCCTGTTTCTGGGCCTGCATATCAATCAGGACCCCTGGATGACGGATATCAGAAACTGCAGGACACCTACAGTTCTCTATGACAATCATGTCAGTACCAATCCCAATGTGACCTACATCGGCACCAACAATCAGGAGGGCATGGAACTGGCGGTAAAATATTTGAAGTCTTTGGGACATACAAAGATCGGCTATTTGACCTATGAGCTGTGTTCTTATATTTACCAGCGGCGTTATTATGCCTTTTCTCAGGCCATGGCGGAAAACGGGTTGGATTTTGACGCTTCCCTCAGCGGCAGTGCCCATCATGTGAGCGACTGTCTGACCCAACACCTGCCAAAGCTTTTGGCGCAGGGCTGTACCGCCATCGTATGCAGCCACGACATTTTAGCGCACAGTGTGACAGTCCACTGTAGTGAACTGGGACTGCGGGTGCCGGAGGATGTGAGCATTTTGGGATTTGACGATATTCCCTTATGCCGTTACACCATCCCTCCGCTGACGACCATCCGGCAGGACCGGATGAACCTGGGTAAGAGCGCGTTCTACGCCCTGACCAGCCAGATCAATCATGTATCTGTCAGCTCTCTGCTGCTGCATGCGGAGCTGGTGGTGAGAGACTCCTGCGCACCGGTAACCCAATAGTAAAAGCAGCCTGCGAGACCGCAGGCTGTATCTTTTATATGGAAACGGGCTGACCGTTGGGATACGCTTCGTTTTTGGTCAGCGCTGCCATGAGGTAGGCGGTAGGAACACGCAGGAAGATTGTAGAGATAATAGAGATCCACATGGGAGTCACCGTATCGCCGGCGCCCCGCATAACGCCGCCCAGCAGCATGGGAAAAGCGAATTCTGCGATTCGTTTCCAGGGAGGACCCTGGGCCATATCCCGGGCGGAAAACAGACTTTTGATACGCACAATATTATCTCCTTTTACGAAACTTTGCGTATTTTAACGCAAATTGGAAAAAAAGCAACCTGATACTTTTGTCATTTGTCAGGATATATGCTATACTATAAAAAAGGAGGTGTCAGCCGTGGGAGATATGTTTGATTACATAAGCTGGCGGGGAGATCTCAGCTTTGAAGATGTACCCTTTGGACCGGTGGATGCGTTGGTTTTTTCGGCCCTTGTGTATCTGCGTTTTGAAGGGATCGTCCCGGAGGATATGCGGTATCCTGTGCCGCTGCATGTGGCGGCGGATGCCTTTTCTGCTCTGATGGATGCCGATGACCGGGTGCGCAGCCGCAACGATCTGACCTTGCTCCGGGCTGCTGCCAGTGCGCTGCGCTTTCGGAATGTCCGTCTTTGCTGTTATCGAAGCAGACTCCTGGAGCAGGAGCAGACCCAGTTTGCTGCCATGGCCTGTATCCTTTCGGACGGTACGGCTTTCCTGGTATTCAGAGGAACGGACAATACGCTGGTGGGTTGGCAGGAGGACTTTAACATGAGCTTCTGCGACAGCGTTCCGGCCCAGCGGGAGGCTGCCGCCTATGTAAAGGATTTTGCCGAACAATGGCCGGTGCTGCTGCGTCTGGGCGGTCATTCCAAGGGTGGCAATCTGGCGGTATACGCCGGCGCAAAACAGGAAAGCCCGATTCAAAGGAGGATACTGGGGATCTACAATCTGGATGGCCCGGGTTTTACAGAGTCTATGCTTGCGGATGCAGGATATCAGGCGATGCTTCTAAAGATCCATACCTATATCCCCGAATCTTCGATCATTGGCATGCTTTTGGAGCATGAGGAGGCCTACAGCGTCATCAAAAGCCGGCAGATCGGCCTGCTGCAGCATGAACCCTATTCCTGGGAAGTGATGGGCGGTGACTTTATCCATGTCAAGGAAATATCCGCCGGTTCTCAGTTTACTGACCGGGCCATTAAGAACTGGATTCGGGACATGTCGAAAGAGGACCGGGCAGCTTTGGTGGAGACCATCTTTGCGCTGATCCGCTCCGGCGGTGCAAGCGAGGTAAAAGATTTGCTGCATCCAAGGAGCATCCATGCCTTCTTCAAAACCTTGAAAAACAATGGACAGACCCGAAGACTGCTGGCAGGAGAATTTTTGGAGCTTCTGCGGGCCATCCGGGAAGCCGCCGACCAAATGAAAAGCCAGCCGTGATGCATAACGGCTGGCTTTTACGATCAGTGCTTGGGGGCGCGCTTGCGGGTCAGGTAAATATCCAGCTTTTCCTTCACACTGTCGGGAATCTCACGGCTGACAGGGCAGCGGACGCTGTTTGCCATCCGTTCGGTGAAGGCGGTGATGAAGGCGATATCCTTTTCCATCTGCTCTCCGCTCATCAGCGCCATGGTATCGTAGCTGTTGTGGATGGTGCCGGTGGGAGGCGGCGCGATCCGGGCGAAAGACAGGGCGGGAACACCCTTATCGGCAAAGGGGGTGGAGTCGCTGGAATAGACATCCTGCCGTACGGCAATGGGGAAGCCTACCTCGTTGCCGAAATATTCCAGATACTTGACCAAAGACTCCTCTGTGGTGCAGCAGCCGATGAACTTGCCCATGATGCAGCCGATCATATCCAGGTTGATATTCAGGGCAAACCGCTTCAGGTTTTCCTCCTGGGCGGCAACATAGGCCTTTGCGCCCAGCAGCCCCCGTTCTTCGCTGCCGCACCAGATAAAGCGCAGGCCGTAGCGGTGGGGATGATCCTTGAAGTAATCGGCGATACCCAAAAGGCCCACAGAGCCGGACATATTGTCATAAGCGCCCTGGGACAGGGAGGTGGAATCGTAGTGGGCGGTCAGTACGATGTATTCATCGATTTGACCGGGCATATCCAGCACTACATTGTGGGAATTGCCCTTGTATTCCTCCTGCTTCAGAATGATCTTTGCGCTTTGTACACCCTTGGCGATCATGGCAACGGCGGACTTGGCGTTGATGTTCACGCCGGGAATCTTGCTGCCTTTGCTTACATGGGGTCGCAGCTCCCGCTGGTCGATATCACAATCGGCATAGTTCACATTGCCGTCGTAGGTCACAAAGCCCACAGCGCCGTTTCCCAGAATATCCTGGTACACCCAGTAGCCCAGGTAGCCGTCGATCATCACGATCTTGCCCTTGCACTGGGAAAGACTGTAAGGATCGGTGCTGCGCAGGTAGTAGAAGGGGGCTTCAATCTCAGCGCTGCCCGCGTTAAAGTAGCCCTTGCAGGGGATGGCTTCACCATCAGCATAAAAAACAGCCTCGCTGATGGCAGCCATGTCCACCTCAAAAGGCTCAATGGTGGCCTCCAGGCCCATCTCGGCGCAGGTTTGCTTCAGATACTCTGCGCACTTCAGCTCTTCAGCGGTGCCGCCCATACGGACATAGGCGGTATCTTCAAAAATCTTCATGATCTTCTTGGCATCCATAGAATGACCTCCTGTATGTAGATGGGTACATAGTACCGCAAAACGGTTGTTTTTGCAACTAATTTTTCTAAAAACCGACTACAGGGAACAGCAATGACTGGCCCGGCTTATAGAGTTGGAACAGACCGTTTCCCATAAGCATATATTGCAATGGGAGGTGAAGAATATGTCAATTTTTGGATGTAACTGCCGTAACCGCTGCGCATTGCTGGCCATCGTGGCAAGTGTCATCATTGGAATCGTGGCCGCCTTTTTGCTGATCACCGGTACGATCACAGTCACACCGGTGTTTCTGATCGTGGCCTTTGGCATTGCTGTCGCCGCGCTGGGTGTCCTGGTGATCGCAACCGCGCTGGTTCGCAGGTATGCGGGCGCCTGCCTGTGTACGGCACTGCAGACGCTTCTGACCGGAATATTGGGTACGATCCTGCTGTCTGTGGTGCTGCTGGCAGTGGGTATCGTAGCCACCAGTGTGGTCAGCGCGATCCTGGTGGGACTGACCGCCGGTTTCTTTGCGCTGACAATTACGGGCAGCGCCTGCTTTGTGCGGTGTCTGGCTGACTGCGAGGAATAACTTCCTCCCTGGGACATGAAATTTCATGCCCCAGGTACATATAATAAAAATTTCACTGGAATATTTTCCTCCCATAGGGTATACTGGTCAGCAGAAAACAAACGCAGCGGGGGAGATACGATGGAGGAAAAGACAAGTAAGGCCTGGTTTGACAGTGGTGAGTTTGAGGAACGCTACCATTGCGATGACCCCTTGGGCGCATTTTGCGGCGAGCAGGGGACCTGTTTCCGGCTTTGGGCGCCCACTGCCCAGCAGGTGGCCATCCGGCTCTATCAGGCCGGCAACAATGCCCCAGCCATAGAAAAGATTTTTCTGGAAAAGGGCGGCAAGGGTACATGGCTTTATACTACCACAAGAAACCTGAGTGGCTGGTATTATGATTATGAAGTAACTGTAGACGGCGTTACCCGCTGCACCCCGGATCCCTATGCAAAGGCCTGCGGTGTGAACGGGCAAAGAAGTATGGTCATCGACCTGGCCGGAACAAACCCGGAAGGGTGGGAAGATGATAAAGCGCCGGAGCTGACACCGGAACAGGTGATCTATGAGCTGCATGTGAAGGACTTTTCCTGGGACTTATCCGGTGGCTTCGGGGGTTCTGACCGGGGAAAATTCACAGCCCTTTGCCGGACTGGTGTGACATTGCATAATGACGGTGTTCATCCAACAGGGCTTGATTATCTGAAGCGGCTGGGGGTTACCCATATCCAGCTTCTGCCCATCTACGACTATGGCTCTGTGGACGAAACAAAGCCGGACAGCGGCTATAACTGGGGCTATGACCCGGTCAATTACAATATCCCCGAGGGCAGCTATTCCTCCAATCCTTACCGGGGAGAGGTGCGTATCCGGGAACTGAAGCAGGCCATCGCGGCGCTGCACAGGCACGGTTTCCGGGTGATCATGGATGTGGTGTATAACCATACCTACGATCTGGAATCCCCCCTGTTCAAGACTGTTCCCTGGTACTACTACCGCCAGGACAGCAGCGGCAAGGCATCCAATGGCTCGGGCTGCGGCAATGATATTGCTTCTGAGCGCAGCATGTGCCGGCGCTATATCCTGGAGTCAGCCCTCTACTGGGTGGAGGAGTACCACATCGACGGCTTCCGGTTTGACCTGATGGGCCTGCTGGACGATACACTGATGAACAGTCTGCAAAAGGAACTGGACAGCCGCTACGGTGCCGGCGAGAAGCTGGTATACGGCGAACCCTGGCGGGCGGATAAGACCGCAGCCAGAGAAGGTACACTTCTTTGCGATAAGGGCACTCTGAAACGGATCGATCCAAAAATCGGCGCTTTCTGCGACGATACCCGGGACGCGGTCAAGGGCAATGTGATGAATGAGGGAAGTGTGGGCTTTGTCAACGGCGGCAGGATCAGCGCGGACATGCTTCGCAAATGCGTTGCCGGCTGGGCAGGGGAGTTTGGTGCATACCAAACCCCTTATCAGACCGTTACCTACCTTTCCTGCCATGACGACTGGACACTCTGGGATAAGCTGGTCTATACCATGGATCAGAGCAAGGATTTCCGGGGAAGCGCCCAAAATATCCAAAAGGCCAACCGGCTTGCGGCGGCTATCAATTTCTGCTGCCAGGGAAGGCCCTTCTTCCTTGCCGGTGAGGAATTCGGCAGAACAAAGGGCGGCATCAAAAACAGCTATTGCTCCAGCGCAGAGACCAATCAGTTGGATTGGAGCAGGGCATGGCAGAACCGGGGCCTGGTAGATTATTACCGGGGGCTGATCGCGCTGCGGCTGCAATGTCCCGGTTTGCAGGATAAAACAGCCCAGGCGGCCAGCCGAATTCTCTGGACCAGAGATATTGGCCATAACTGCGCCGCCCTGTGCCTGGACAATCAGAACGGCAAGTGGAAAAATCTGCTGATGGTATTTAACTGCGGTGAGCAGTCTCAGGGGCTTCCACTGCCGGAGGGTAAGTGGCAGGTGTTGGTGGATGGAGACTCTGCGTTTCAATGGAAGCTGCATATCAGCGTCAGCGAAAGCTGCACAGTTATGCCCAGGAGTGCCCTCATACTTGGTAAACTTTCTAAGTGATCAATAAAAGGGAGCTGTTGCACAATGCTGCAACAGCTCCTTACGCTATGCATTTGTCTGGATGTGAGGGCGTTCATTGACCGCCCGCAGGCGGCTGATAGTCGCCCCTGCAGGTTCTGTTGGCAGGTTTTGAATTTTGCAACAGTCCCTTATGGGAAAATCAAATGTTTAGCAGCGCTACCGCCACATCATTGACATTGGTGCCGGTAGGACCGGTGATCAGCAGGCCATCGCTCTTTTCCAAGGCGTGGTATGCATCGTTGTCATTAAGCACCTGGTAGATATCAATGCCGTGACCGCGAAGTACGGCGGCGGTTTCGTAGTCCACATAACCGCCTGCCGCATCGGTAGGACCATCAGTACCGTCACTGCCGACACTAAATATTGCCGCGCCCGGAATCCCATCAATGCCAACGGCGGCAGCAAGGGCAAGCTCCTGATTCCGGCCGCCCTTGCCCTTACCGGTCAACTGCACAACGGTTTCACCGCCGGCCAAAAAGGCAAGCTTTTTACCGTCCGATACATGGGCTTTTAAAATACTGGCAAGGAAACTGCCGGCTTCCTTTGCCTGGCAGCAGAGCTGATCGGTCAGAAGGACCGGCTCGTAACCCAGATCCTTACATGCCGCTGCGGCAGCGGTGCAAAGCTCTTTGACAGAACCGTTGACCAGTGTGGTTACATTGTTCAGAACTTTGGGAGTTTCCTGGGATAAAAGAGCCTTTGCCTCTTGTGTTAGTTTGAGCTGATATTTTTCCGCTATGGCGGTGGCCTGCTGGCAGGTAGTGCTGTCGGGGCAGGCGGGGCCGGATGCGATCATATCCAGAGGGTCCCCCAGTATATCCGAAAGGACGATTGTCAGCACATGTGCCGGTTTGCAAAGCTCCGCGAACCGGCCGCCCTTGACGGCAGAGAGCCGTTTGCGGATCGTATTGATCTCCACAATGTCCGCGCCGCAGGCCAGAAGCTGGGAGGTGATATCCTGCAGTACAGGACCGGAAACCAGAGGTTTCTCAAAAAGGGCGCTGCCACCGCCGGAAAGCAGAAACAGAACAGTATCGTCCGGCTGCAGATCTGCGACCAGTTCCAATGCCTTTTGCGTAGCGGCAAAGGAGTTTTCGTCGGGAACCGGGTGTCCCGCTTCGCAGCAGGTAACATTTGCGATAGGGCCCATCACATGATTGTATTTGGTGACGACAACGCCTGTGTCAATACGATTGCCCAGACAGTCACTGGCGGCCTTGGCCATTTGCCAGGCCGCTTTTCCTGCTGCTACCAGCAGTACACGGCCCGGAAAATCCCGGCCTTCCAATGCCCGCCTTACTGCTTCGTCTGGAAGCACAGCCTGTATGGCTGCGGAAATAATTTGATCTGCGTGAGATCTGAGATATTGGTCCATAAGAAATCCCTCCAAGATTACAACCACTATAGCGCCCGCCAGGGACCTTTGCAAGTGTGTTTTGTTCAAAAACAAAAATACGCATGGAAACGACAAAAAACTATTGACAAACGGTAAAAGCCGCGGTAAAATTATGAAAACCGTTGAGGCGGAGGGGCGGCAGCAATGCCCTTTCAGAGAGTCCGGGGTGCTGGGATCCGGGCAGAAGGTGTGCTGCAAGATGGGCCGCTGAGGGTGCAGTCAAAGGCATAGGCTGAGTATTCTGCAACGCGTGGGCATGCGTCAGTTGCCGGGGATATGTTGGTATCCCGCAGAGTGCACGATTTTTCGTGAATCAAGGTGGTATCGCGGATAAGTTTTTATTCGTCCTTGACAGAAGAACCGTTCTGTCCGGGGCATTTTTATTTCCCTTGGCAGAGCGCCAGGGGATTTTATTTTAGGAGGATACGGATATGAAAATGAACGGCGTGGATTTTGAAACTTATTTTAATAACTACCCTGATGACAACGGCTTCTTTGGCCGTTACGGCGGCTGCTATATCTCTAAGGAACTGCAGGCGGCTATGGCGGAGATCACCGAGGCGTACTTCTCCATTGCCCAGTCGAGAAAATTCATCGCGGAGCTGCGGCGGATCCGCAAGGAATTCCAGGGCCGTCCTACTCCCATCTCTCACCTGGAACGGCTGAGTGATGCTCTGGGTGGACGGGTGCAGCTGTACGCCAAGCGTGAGGACCTGAACCATTCCGGCGCTCACAAGCTGAACCACTGCATGGGAGAGGGCCTGCTGGCCTCCTACATGGGCAAGAAGAAGGTTATCGCTGAGACCGGCGCGGGGCAGCACGGTGTGGCGCTGGCTACCGCGGCTGCTTACTTTGGATTGGAATGCGATATTTATATGGGCAGCGTGGATATCAAGAAGCAGGCGCCCAATGTGGCCCGTATGAAGATTCTGGGTGCCAATGTCATTGAGGTCACCCATGGCCTGCAAACGCTGAAGGAAGCGGTGGACGCGGCTTTTGATGCCTACACCAGAGAATATAAGGATGCTATCTACTGCATCGGCTCTGTTACGGGTCCCCATCCCTTCCCCATGATGGTTCGTGACTTCCAGAGTGTTGTTGGCATCGAGGCCAGAGAACAGTTTATTGAGATGACCGGACATCTGCCCAGCGCTGTGGTGGCCTGTGTAGGCGGCGGCAGTAACGCGGCCGGTATGTTTGCCGGCTTCCTCAATGATCCCGTGGATATTTACGGTGTTGAACCTTTGGGCCGCGGCTCCAAAATAGGCGACCATGCCGCAAGCCTGAAGTATGGCACAGAAGGTATCATGCATGGCTTCAACTCCATCATGCTGAAAGACGAAAATGGAGAGCCTGCCCCTGTGTACTCGGTAGCCAGCGGCCTGGATTATCCCTCCTCCGGTCCGGAACATGCGTTCCTGCAGGAGATTGGCCGTGTCAAGTATGATGTGATCGATGACGAGGAGACCATTGACGCGTTCTACAGACTGGCCCGGATGGAGGGTATCATCCCCGCTATCGAGAGCGCCCATGCGGTTGCCTACGGTATGAAGCTGGCAAAGACCCTGAATAAGGGCTCTGTGCTGATCAACCTGTCCGGCCGGGGCGACAAGGATATGGACTATATCATTGAAAATTACGGTATGCGCTGAAGTGTATATACAAAATAGGGAAGAACCCCTTTGTTTTGGGAGCAAAAATCGTCAAATTCGCATATTGTATTTTGATGAAGAAAGTGATATGCTTTCAAACAAATACAGATGTCTGCCGCAAACAGACAAAATACCCGTTGAAAGATAGGGAGGATATTTTATGGCCAGAGTGTATAATTTTTCTGCCGGCCCCGCAGTGCTGCCGGAGAGCGTTCTGAAGCAGGCAGCTGCTGAGATGCTGGATTACAACGGTACCGGCATGAGCGTTATGGAAATGAGTCACCGCAGTAAGGCTTATCAGCAGATCATTGATACCGCTGAGGCAGACCTGCGGGAACTGATGGGAATCCCCTCCAACTATAAGGTGCTGTTTTTGCAGGGCGGTGCTTCCCAGCAGTTTGCCATGATTCCTATGAATCTGATGAAAAATAAAGTGGCCGATTACATTGTCACCGGTGTATGGGCCAAGAAAGCCTGCCAGGAAGCGGCAATTTACGGCACTGCCAATGTGGTAGCCAGTTCTGCGGATAAGACCTTCTCTTACATCCCCGATTGCAGCGACCTGCCTATCAGCGAGAATGCGGACTATGTGTATATCTGCCAGAACAACACCATTTACGGTACTGCTTTTAAGGAGCTTCCCAACACCAAGGGCAAGGACCTGGTGGCGGATGTATCCTCCTGCTTCTTGTCTGAGCCGGTGGATGTAAACAAGTACGCTATGATCTATGGCGGTGTACAGAAGAATATCGGTCCTGCGGGTGTGGTCATTGCCATCATGCGGGAAGATCTGATCACCGACGATGTGCTGCCCGGAACGCCCACCATGCTGAAATATAAGACCCATGCGGATAACGGCTCTATGTACAATACCCCTCCCGCCTACGGTATCTATATCTGTGGTAAGGTGTTCCAGTGGCTGAAGGACATGGGCGGCCTGGAAGTGATGAAGCAGCGCAACGAGCAAAAGGCTGCTGTTCTCTATGATTTCCTGGATAACAGCAAGCTGTTCCATGGCACTGTGGTGAAGAAGGACCGTTCGCTGATGAATGCGCCCTTTGTTACCGGCGATGCCGAAATGGATGCCAGGTTTGTCAAGGCGGCAGAGGCTGCAGGCTTTGTGAATTTGAAGGGTCACCGCAGTGTAGGCGGTATGCGCGCCAGCATTTATAACGCTATGCCCATCGAAGGCGTAGAAAAGCTGGTGGACTTTATGGCCAAGTTCGAAAAGGAGATCTAAGAGATGTATCAGCTGCATTATCTTAATTCCATTTCTCCCAAGGGTACAGCGCTCCTGACGGAGGATTATCAAAAGGCGGAGAGCCTGGCGGAGGCCCAGGCGGTACTGGTTCGCAGCGCTTCTATGCACGAAGCCGAGCTGCCCGATGGCCTGCTGGCCATTGCACGGGCTGGTGCCGGTGTCAATAACATCCCGCTGCAGAAATGCGCGGAGCAGGGCATTGTGGTTTTCAACACCCCCGGCGCTAACGCTAACAGCGTTATGGAGCTGGCTTTGTGCGGTCTGCTGCTGAGCAGCCGTGATATTCTGGGCGGTGTCAACTGGGTCAAGTCCATCAGCGGTACGGCGGATGTTGCCAAGCAGGTGGAAAAGGGCAAGTCCAAGTTTGCCGGCCATGAGATCGCGGGGAAGAGTCTGGGTGTCATCGGCCTGGGTGCCATCGGCGGCCCTCTGGCCAATGCTGCCAGGAAGCTGGGTATGCAGGTCTACGGCTGCGATCCCTATATTTCCATTGATGCGGCCTGGCATCTGGACCGGCACATCATTCCTGTCAAGACCCGGGATGAGATCTATGAAAAGTGCGATATCATTACAGTCCATGTGCCCCTGCTGGACAGCACACGCAAGATGATCAATGCCGAAGCCATCAGCAAGATGAAGGACGGCGCGATCGTTCTGAATTTCGCCCGGGATGCGCTGGTAGACGACGATGCCATGGAAGCGGCGCTGAAGAGCGGAAAGATCGCCCGTTATGTGACCGATTTCCCCAATGACCGCACTGCCAATATGGAAGGCGTGATCGCCATTCCCCACTTGGGCGCGTCCACCGAGGAATCTGAGGACAACTGCGCGAAGATGGCCGTGCGGCAGGTGATGAATTATCTGGAAAACGGTAATATCGTCAACTCCGTCAACTATCCCAACTGTGATATGGGCATCTGCAATAAGGCAGGGCGCATTACCATCATGCACCGCAACATTCCCAACACCCTGAGTCAGTTTACAGCCGCTGTGGCAGCGGAGGGTATCAACATTTCCGATCTGATCAACCGCAGCCGTGGCGAATATGCCTATACGATGCTGGATCTGGATCATCCCACACCGCCTGCCGTGATCGAAAAGATCCAGGCCATTGACGGTGTCCTGCGGGTACGGGTCATTCGCTGATCCCCAAAAAACAACGCACCGCGGTTTGCGTGAACCGCGGTGCGTTTCTTAGTTGGTTTTACAGATGTAAGACCCGGTCCTTGATTTCCTGGGTACGGCCCTGGTTCCAATACTGGGTGCCGATGTAGCCGCAGGTGCGCCGGGCTACATTCATTTTGCTCTGGTCGGTATTTCCGCACTGGGGGCAGACCCAGACCAGCTTGCCGTCATCGTCCTGAATGCCGATCTCGCCGTCGTAACCGCAGACCTGGCAGTAGTCTGATTTGGTGTTCAGTTCGGCATACATGATGTTATCATAGATAAACTGCATCAGTTCCAGAACAGCGTCAATATTGCTTTGCATATCAGGAACTTCCACATAGCTGATGGCACCGCCGGGGGAGAGCTGCTGGAACTCCGCTTCAAAGCGCAGCTTGGTAAAGGCGTCGATCTCCTCGGTTACATGGACATGGTAGGAGTTGGTAATGTAGCTCTTGTCGGTAATACCGGGGATGATGCCGAAACGGTTTTGCAGGCATTTGGAGAATTTGTAGGTAGTGCTTTCCAGGGGTGTTCCGTAGAGGGAGAAGTCGATCCTGTGCTGGGCTTTCCAACCCTTGCAGGCGTCATTCATGTGCTGCATCACCTGTAGGGCAAAGGGCTTGGCTTCGGGGTCAGTGTGGCTGCGGCCTGTCATGTACTTGACGCATTCGTAAAGGCCCGCATAGCCCAGGGAAATGGTGGAATAGCCACCGTAGAGCAGCTTGTCAATGGGCTCGCCCTTAGGCAGGCGGGCCAGCGCGCCGTGCTGCCACAGGATGGGCGCGGCATCGGAGAGCGTACCCTTCAGCCGGTTATGCCGGCACATCAGCGCTTTGTGGCACAGCTCCAGCCGCTCATCGAAGATCTGCCAGAACTTCACCACATCCCGGCCGGAGGATAATGCCACATCCACCAGGTTGATGGTGACGACGCCCTGATTGAAGCGTCCGTAATACTTGGGCTGACCCTTTTCGTCCAGATAAGGCGTCAGGAAGCTGCGGCAGCCCATGCAGGTGTAGCAGTGGCCATCGCCATTGGCATCCACCTTCAATTCCAGCATCTTTTTTTCGCTGATGTAATCCGGAACCATCCGTTTGGCGGTGCACTGGGCAGCCAGGCGGGTCAGATACCAATAGGGCGTACCTTCCCGGATATTGTTCTCCTCCAGCACATAGATCAGCTTGGGGAAGGCAGGGGTGATCCAAACGCCCTTCTCATTTTTGACGCCTTCGTGACGCTGGCGGAGCATCTCTTCGATGATCATAGCCAGATCCTTCTTTTCCTGCTCAGAGCGGGCCTCGTTCAGATACATGAATACGGTAATGAAAGGAGCCTGGCCGTTGGTGGTCATCAGCGTGACTACCTGGTATTGAATGGTCTGCACACCTCTGCGGATTTCCTCCCGCAGCCGCTCCTCAACAACCTGGGCCACAGCCGCCTCAGAGGGCGCTACACCGTACAAAGACAGCTCCTTGGTCACAGCCTGGCGGATCTTCTCACGGCTGACCTGGACGAAGGGCGCCAGGTGGGTCAGACTGATAGACTGACCGCCATACTGGTTGGAAGCCACCTGGGCAATGATCTGTGTGGCGATGTTGCAGGCGGTGGAGAAGGAGTGGGGTTTTTCGATCAGTGTGCCGGAGATAACAGTGCCGTTTTGCAGCATATCCTCCAGGTTCACCAAATCGCAGTTGTGCATATGCTGGGCATAGTAGTCGGAGTCGTGGAAGTGGATAATGCCCGCTTCATGGGCAGCTACCACATCCTGGGGCAGCAGAATCCGGTTGGTAATATCTTTGGAAACCTCGCCGGCCATATAGTCACGCTGGACAGCGTTGATGGTGGGATTCTTGTTGGCGTTCTCCTGCTTGACTTCCTCGTTGTTGCACTCGATCAGACTCAAGATCCGGTCATCGGTGGTGTTGGACTGGCGCAGCAGACTGCGGGTATAGCGGTAGGTGATGTACTGCTTGGCAACCTCAAAAGCGCCATGGGCCATGATGGCTTTTTCCACCAGGTCCTGGATCTCCTCCACGGCGGGGCTGCGGCCCATTTCCTCGCAGCTGATGGCAACGCTCTGAGCGATGCGCTGGATCTGCAGGGGTGTCATACGAACCTGCTCATCCACCGCTTCATTGGCCTTGGTCAGGGCCAATTCGATCTTATTGATATCAAAGGCGACTTCCGCGCCGTTGCGCTTAATAATCTTCATGGTGTTTCCTCCTTTGCCGGCAGGATTCAGCAAAATCCGCCGAGCAAAACCTATTATACAAGATATTGTGGTTTTTGCAAGAGGGAATCACAAAATAATGGAAATTATGTGAAAAGAAAGAAATGTTGATAAAACGGAAAGAATCCAGTATAATAATATGTAATATTTAGGCGGTCTCACAAGGAGGATACTATGAAAAAGGAATTCGGCCTGCGCGCTGACGGGCAGCAGGCGTATCTATATACCATCCGCGGCGGCAGGCTGACCGCGGAAATTTCCGATCACGGCGCGACGCTGGTAAAGCTCTTCGTGCCGGACGAACAGGGAAATGTGGCTGATGTGGTCCTGGGCTTTGATACCCCCGATGAATACACCGCCAGCGGTACATTTTTTGGCGCTGTGGTTGGACGCAATGCCAACCGTGTGCGCAATGCGGAGTTTGTTATGAACGGCAAACGCTGGACACTGGATGCCAATGACAGAGTCGCCAACAACCTGCACAGTGGCTTTGATCCCTACAAAAACCGTCTGTGGCAGGTGGTGGAACACAGGGAAAACAGTATCCGTATGCGTCTGGAGAGTCCCAATGGTGACCAGGGATTTCCCGGCAATGCGGTGATCCAGGTGACATATACATTGGACAGTTCCAACGCCCTGCATATCGCCTATGACGGTATCTGCGATCAGGATACCGTGTTCAACATGACCAACCATAGTTACTTCAATCTGGCGGGCCACGACCACCCGGAGAAGGCTATGGATCAGATCCTTTCTATGCCAGCCCGTGTATTCGCCTCGGCAGACGCGCTGTATATCCCCACCGGTGAACTGCGCAGTGTTGTGGGTACGCCCATGGATTTTCGGGAACCTAAGGCTATCGGCCGGGATATTGACCTGGGCTATGACGCGCTGACCCTGCAGTCGGGCTACGACCATAATTTTGAGGTGTTCTGTAATCCCTGCGCCATACTCCGGGACCTGGAATCCGGCAGAACCATGACGGTCTCTACCGATTGCTGCGGCATCCAGATCTACAGCGGCAACTTCCTGAGAGGGGTAACCGGAAAGAATGGTGTCTGCTACTGCTTCCGGGGTGGTATCGCCCTGGAGACCCAGTTCTACCCGGACAGTGTCAACCACCCGGAGTGGAAGCAGCCCTTTGTGAAAGCCGGGGAGCATTACAGCAGCGAAACCGTATATAAGTTCCTGTAAGGAAGTGCCGTCGGGTTTGAACCCGGCGGCCTTTTATTTGGCCTATTTCGTGGCGGGGAAAGGCGTAAACCACTACCTGTTGGGGGTGGGAGTTGACTTTGTATAAATAATTTCGTATAATGGTATCATTGTATCATGGAGAAATATGGTAGGTTGACGAATATGGCAAAAACCAGACAAGAACAATACGGAAATTCCAGCATCTCTATGCTGAAAGGCGAGGAGCGGGTGCGTAAGCGTCCGGCGGTCATCTTTGGCTCGGATGATCTGGAGGGCTGCAAGCACGCGGTGTTTGAGATCCTCTCCAATGCCATTGACGAGGCAAGAGAGGGCTATGGCGATACCGTCATTGTGACCCGGTACGAGGACCTGAGCGTGGAAGTGGAGGACTTTGGCCGTGGCTGCCCGGTGGATTATAATGAGAAAGAAAAGCGCTACAACTGGGAGCTGGTATTCTGCGAAATGTATGCTGGCGGCAAGTATGGCGAGAACGGCGAGAACTATGAGTATTCCCTGGGCCTTAACGGCCTTGGCTCCTGTGCCACCCAGTACGCCTCAGAATTTTTCGACGCTACCATCCGCCGGGATGGTTTCCGCTACGACCTGCATTTCGAAAAGGGCAGAAATAAGGGCGGTCTGAAAAAAGAGCCTGCCGACCGGAAAAAGACAGGCTCCCTGTTCCACTGGAAGCCTGATCCCCAGGTGTTCACCGATATCAATATTCCTGTGGAGTATTACCGGGATGTGCTGCGCCGCCAGGCTGTGGTCAACAAGGGCATCACCTTTAAATTCCGCAACCAGGTGGGAAAGAAATTCGAGGAAGAAACCTACTGCTACGCTGACGGCATCCGGCAGTATATTGAGGAGATTGTAGGCGACAATGCCTTCACTATGCCTACCTATTGGGAAACGGAGCGCCGTGGCCGGGATGCGGATAACCGCCCGGAGATGAAGCTGAAGATCACTGCGTCCTTCTGCTTCAGTAAGCAGGTCAGCCATATTGAGTATTACCACAACTCCTCCTGGCTGGAATACGGCGGCAGCCCCGACCGGGCGGTGCGCCTGGGTTTCACCGCGGCCTTTGACAAGTACCTGCGGGACAACAACAAATATACCAAGAACGAAAGCAAGGTCATTTTCCAGGACATTCAGGACAGCCTGGTGATGGTTACCAACTGCTTCTCTACCATTGGCTGCTTCGAGAACCAGACGAAAAAATCCGTCAACTCCAAGTTCACCCAGGAGGCCATGACCGCTTTCTTTAAGGACCAGCTTCAGGTGTGGTTTCTGGAAAACAAGCAGGAGGCAGACCGGGCCGCGGAGCAGATCCTCATCAACAAGCGGGCCAGAGAGTCTGCCGAAAAAACCAAGACCAACATTAAAAAGAACCTCAGCGCCAAGGTGGACATTGCCAACCGGGTACAGAAGTTCGTGGACTGCCGCAGCAAGGATACGGAAAAACGGGAACTGTATATCGTGGAGGGCGACTCCGCGTTGGGCAGCGTCAAGCAGAGCCGTGACGCGGAGTTCCAGGGCATTATGCCTGTCCGTGGAAAGATCCTTAACTGTCTGAAAGCGGACTACACCAAGATCTTCGCCAGCCCCATCATCACCGATCTGATGAAGGTTCTGGGCTGCGGCGTGGAAGTCCAGGGAAAGAAGGCCAAGGAGCTGTCCACCTTTGATATCGACAACCTGCGCTGGAACAAGGTGGTCATCTGTACCGACGCGGATGTGGACGGTTTCCAGATCCGCACCCTGATCCTTACCATGCTCTACCGGCTCTGCCCCACACTGATCCGGGACGGGTATGTATATATCGCGGAATCGCCTCTGTTCGAGATCACCTGTAAGGATAAGTCCTGGTTTGCCTACAACGAATCAGAAAAGGCCAGGATCCTCAAGGAGCTGGAGGGCAAAAAGGTCACCATTCAGCGTTCCAAGGGTCTTGGCGAGAATGACCCCGAAATGATGTGGATGACCACCATGAATCCGGAGACCCGGCGGCTGATCAAGGTCATGCCCGAGGACGCGGAGCGTACGGCCCACTATTTTGTTGTGCTGCTGGGCGACGCGCTGAATGAAAGAAAGAATTTTATTGCGGAAAACGGCGCCAAATATTTAGAACTGGCCGATATTTCTTAAGAGGGGTTCGCAATGGCACGAAAGAAGAACCAACCGGAACAGAATAAGAAAAAAGTGAATACAGACGGTGTTATGGGCCTAGTTGGCTCCACCACTGAACAGGCGATCTCCGAGACCCTGGAACTGAACTATATGCCCTATGCCATGTCTGTGATCGTATCCCGGGCCATCCCGGAGATCGACGGCTTCAAGCCCTCTCACAGAAAACTGCTGTACACCATGTACAAAATGGGCCTGCTCACAGGGGGCAGAACCAAGTCTGCCAACATTGTGGGCCAGACCATGCAGCTCAACCCCCACGGTGACGCGGCCATCTATGAAACGATGGTGCGCCTTTCCAAGGGCAATGAAACGCTGCTGCATCCCTTCGTGGACTCCAAGGGCAACTTCGGTAAGGTCTACTCCCGGGATATGGCCTATGCCGCTTCCCGTTATACGGAAGCGAAGCTGGACAGCATTTGCAGTGAGCTGTTTAGGGATATTGACCTGGATACGGTGGATATGGTGGATAACTACGATGCCACCAAGAAAGAACCCACTCTGTTGCCCACTACATTTCCCAATGTGCTGGTGTCTGCCAACCAGGGTATCGCTGTTGGCATGGCCAGCAATATCTGCTCGTTCAACCTGAAAGAGGTCTGCGAAACGGCGATTGCTTTGCTGGACAACCCGGAGCATGACATTCTGGAGACACTGCCTGGCCCGGATTTCTCCACAGGCGCGGAGCTTTTGTATGATGATGCCGCAACCAGGGAAATCTATTCTACAGGCCGGGGCAGCTTTAAGCTTCGGGCCAAGTGGAACTATGTCAAAGAGGGGAACATGATCGAGATCACCGAGATCCCCTACAGCACTGCCACAGAGGTTATTATGGACAAGGTGGCGGAGCTGATCAAGGCCGGTAAGATCAAGGAAATCGCCGATATGCGTGACGAGACCGATCTGGGCGGCCTGAAGCTGACGATTGATCTCAGGCGCGGCGCAGACCCGGAAAAGCTGATGCAGAAGCTGTTCCGTATGACCACCCTGCAGGACAGCTTTTCTTGTAACTTCAATATCCTCATTGCCGGTATGCCGAGGGTCATGGGCGTTGGTGAGATTTTAGAGGAGTGGACGGCCTGGCGTATGGAGTGTGTCCGCCGCCGGATCTTCTTCCAGATCCAGAAGAAAGAGGACCGGCTGCACCTGCTGAAGGGCCTGGAGCGGATTCTGCTGGATATCGACAAGGCAATCGCCATTATCCGGGAAACGGAACTGGAAAGCGAAGTGGTTCCCAATCTGATGATCGGCTTTGGCATTGACGAGACCCAGGCCAACTTCGTTGCGGAGATCAAGCTGCGCAATATCAACAAGGAGTACATTCTCAAGCAAACCAGGGCCATTGACGACCTGGAGCGGGAGATCGAGGAGCTGCAGGAGATCCTGAACAGCCACAGAAAGCTCAAGAGCGTCATCAAGAAAGAACTGAAGCAGGTAGCTGAGAAATACGGAAAGCCCAGAAAAACCGAGATCATCTACAATGTTGATGAAATCGAACCGGAGGAGGAAGCAGAGCAGGCACCCGACTATCCGGTGACGCTGTTTGTCTCTAAGGAGGGCTATTTGAAAAAGATCACTGCCCAGTCCTTGCGGATGTCCGGCGAACAGAAATTCAAGGAAGGCGACAGCCTGTCTTTCTCCGTGGAAACCAGCAACCGGGCAGAGATCCTGGTCTTTACCGACCAGTTCCAGTGCTATAAGAGCCGGCTTTCCGACTTTGAGGATGGAAAAGCATCCCTCCTGGGTGATTATCTGCCCACTAAACTGGGTATGGACCCCGGTGAAAATGTGATCCAGGTGCTGCTGCCCGGGGACTATAAAGGATTTGCGCTGTTCTTCTTTGAGAACGGCAAGGCAGCGAAGGTGCCGCTGAGCGCCTACGAAACCAAGACGAACCGGCGCAAGCTCACCGGCGCATACTCTGATAAGAGTCCGTTGGTGGCCGCTATGGCTATGGATACCGATCAGCAGGTGGCTCTGTATGCTGCCGATGGCCGCGCGCTGATCTTCTCTACCGCGCAGCTGATGCCTAAGACCACACGCAATACCCAGGGCGTAGCGGTTATGAGCCTGAAGAAAAAGGCCGTGCTCACCGGTGCGGTGCCAGTAGAGAGTTCCGGCATTGTGAACCAGAGCCGCTACCGCACCAAGACACTGCCGGCGGCGGGCGCGCTCTTGAGGGAAGAGGACTCTCCGGAAAAACAGATCAGTTTTGAGGTGTAAATGGGTATGAAAAAGGGAATTCAGACTGCCGCTTGGATCGGGAAGCTCATCGCCGGCGGTGTGCTGTTTGCGCTGGGCTTTAACCTGTTCCTGGTGCCAAACGGTCTCAATGCCGGCGGCCTGTCCGGTTTGGCAATGGTACTGGTGCATCTGCTGGACTTTGGAAGTGTAGGTGCAGTCACAGCGGTCGTGAATCTCCCTTTATTCCTATTCGGTGGAAAAAAGATCGGCAAACGGTTCTTTATTGGATCCCTGATCGGTATGGCTGCCCTGTCCGCAGCCATTGACCTGTTGGCAAGCCTGCCGGTGCCGAAAACAGAGCCGCTGATCGCGGCCCTTTACGGCGGCGCACTGTGCGGTATCGGCATTGGTATCGTATTCGCGGCAGGCGCTTCCACAGGCGGCTCTGATATCGTGGTGCGGCTGCTGAAAATGCGGTATCAGCATGTGCCGATCGGTATGATCAGTATGTGCTTTGATCTGACTGTTGCAGTGCTGACCGGTTTGGTGTTCCAGGACATCAGCAGGACGCTGTACAGCGGTGTAGCCATTTTTATTACCGGTAAGGTGATCGATGCGGTGGTCTACCGCTTTGACTACTCCAAGGTGGCCATTATTGTCAGCAGGCAATATGATGCCATTGCCTGTGCGGTGGGGCAGAAGCTGGACCGGGGCGCTACCTTCCTCCATGGGCAGGGCGTCTACAGCGGGAACGAAACAAAGGTCGTGCTGACGGCGGTGAAGCGGCAGCAGATCGCCGAGTTGAAGGCACTGGTTGTGGAGATCGATCCCGATGCGTTTATCATTGTCCAGGAAGCGCACCAGGTTCTGGGCGACGGCTTTGCCAGGTACTCGAAAGACAGTCTTTAATTCAAGGAAAGGGGGGAGCATTATGAAGATCGGTATGGTAGGGGCAGTATTGGCGCTGTGCCTGTTGCTGACAGGCTGCTCCTCCTGGATGGACGGTCACTACGCGTCAGTAGAACCGTATATGGAACAGAATCAAAAGCCTGACGGGGAGTTCACCGCTGTTTCCAGCAGGGGAGAGATTCTGGATGAACTGACCAATATGATTGGAAACGCGGTGGAGAGCCGAACCATTTCGGTAGAGAATATTGACCCGGATACGGTTGAGCAAATGGTACGGGTGGCCATCCAATTTGTATTGATGAGCGATCCCATTGCGGTTTACGCGGTGGAGGAAATAGATTATGAGATCGGTGTTACAGGTGGTGTTTCCGCTATCGTGGTAAACATCCAATACAATCACAATAGGTCGGAGATCCAGCGTATCCGTCAGGTGCAGGGAATGACAACTGCTGCGGACCTGATATCTGCCGCACTGGACGAACTGGAACAGGGAATCGTCCTGAAGATCAACGGTTACCGGGAAACAGACTTTGCCCAGTTGGTTGAGGACTATGCGCTGCAGCAGCCGGATGAAGTTATGGAGATTCCTCAGGTCACAGCCAATGTTTACCCGGAAACCGGTACAGTGCGTGTGGTAGAACTGAAATTTACATATCAGAACAGCCGTGAAGTGTTGCGGGAAATGCAGGAGTATGTAGAGCCGCGTTTTAAGGCGGCAGATCTGTATGTTAGCGGCGAGGAAGAGCAGAGCGTTAAATTTTCCATGCTATATGCGTTTCTGATGGAAACTACCCAATACACCGTAGAAACATCCATTACCCCGTCGTACAGCCTTCTGCGCCACAGCGTAGGCGACAGCAAGGCCCTGGCGACAGTCTACGCGGCTATGTGCCGCAGAACAGGCTTGGACTGCCAGGTGGTAACCGGCACGAAAGCGGGCGATCCCTGGTACTGGAATATCATCTGTGAGGATGGCGTGTACTACCATGTAGACCTGCTCCGGTCCTCAGCCGCGGGCGCGTACCAAAAGCTGGCGGACTGGAATATGGACGGATATGTGTGGGACTATGCGGCGTATCCCCAGTGCGGTATTCCGGAGGAGACAAACGAAACCCCGGAGACATGATCTCCGGGGCATGTATAGAAGTCATAAGCCCCGGCTAAGTGCATCCTCTTTTTCTATGGACTTTCGGACAAATTATTTCAACATATCTGCTATATTCTATTCCAGCGATGTTTTGCGGAAAATATGGCCAGCACGGATACGGCCATCCAAAAAACAAAAGGGGCGATACTGCCCATTCCAGACAAGAGAAAGCTTCCATCCGCAGCAAAAGACATAGGTGTTACGGATTGTAATGCATGAGCGCCGAATCGAAAAGCAGTTGCTGGAATTAGCATCGATATGCTGTTAATCAAAAATGCCTTTTCAAACCGGCTGCTTTGCACGCCAATAAACACGCACAGATTCATGGGGATCAGCAGAGCGATACCCTTGCTGATGTAGAGGATCGTTAAAAAGGTTCTTACCGTTCCCGGGAAACCTTGGATCATACCAATACTTCTGCATGGTGCGTTCAATATTGTTTCTCCCAATATTCTGGATGCAGAGTGCCATTCTTGCGCGAATACCATCAGCCAGACCAGCACAGTCACGCCAAGGGCAACCCCATATTTTGTCCAAAACAGCCTTTCCCTGCCTCTTGGGGTAGAATGTAGCACTTTTCTCAGGTCACTGTTCTGCTCTGCAGAAAAGAGGGGTGATAGGCACGCACACAGAATCAGTAATGCGATGAGTGCCGTGTTTCGCTGGGCATACCAGCTTTTGCTGCCATAGACATTCAAAAATACTGTTTCGTCCACCAGCCAAGCTCCATCAGGTAAACTGTCAACAGTCTGTTCCAAACGAGATAAAGCGGTTTCGAACTCCGCTGTGTCAATTTCAGAACTTTCCAATGCCGTCTTTGCTTGGGCGATGTAGTCATAGGTATTTTGTGTGACAGGCCCCTGTGCTTGCGCTACATATTGGCGATATGTGGAATCTTCCAGGCGGTTATATGCACCGCTGTTTAGGGGCAGATCACGGCTAAACAGTAATCCAAGGATCAAAAGCAGACCTCCAGCAGTAAGAAACAGCAGCTTGTACCACTCAAAGCCGATCATTCCCAACCTGTGACGCAGAATGTCTCCTGCGCGGTTCCACAGAGAAAGCCACTTTCCTAACAGATCCCGGTTACCAAAAGGATACCGTTTCGGCAAAAGGATCGTGATAGCCACGATCAGAGTAACTGTGCAGATGAATAGTAAGCCAAGTAACAATGTGCCTTTCCCAACAGGATAGGAAAACAAATTGATATTCACATACTCGGTGTAGAGCTGGGATGTAAACACATAGGAAAAAACATTTACATACCGCAATGGGCTAAGAATTGACTGTGCGGGAATGAATGTATAGAGAAAATACTCCGCTGTCAAGCCTGCTGCTGTTACCAACCAGCAAAGCTGGAGCTGTTCTAGAAAACTTAGCGCAAACCAGATCAGAACACCAAGCAGAAAGCCACAAGCTGTCTTGACGAAGAAAAACTGTACAAGAAATTCCGCCATTGTCAGCTGCGCAGTACACTTCTGAAACTCCGCAAGGGATTGTACCGGGCGGGATAAACCTTCCCAGCCACCTTCCATAGCCAGTGATAGCACCAGCGGGAGATAGTATAGGAGAAATGTCATCCCAGCACAGTAAAACAGCAAAATCATAAGTCTGGACATTTGCAGTTTTCCGCGTCCTGCGGCACAGGAACGGATGACCGCGGAAAGGCCCTTTCTCCGTTCTTCCACAAAAGCCATGATCAGAAGCAATATTGCAGCCAGGAATCCCCAATCCGCCAACGAAAAGGATAACCAATCCTGAAGGGGCCGGTCATGACCAAGGCGGATGCCGCTGCTGGAACAATCTGCAAAGTCTTTGGCTGTCTTTATGATATTGCGGAATACATAGGTGTCTGGATCAGCACCAAAAACGCTTGATTGCTGCATTTTATATGCCTGCTCCTGAACTTGCTCCAAATATCCGGGATAATCCGATAGATGCTCTGCCTGTTTCAGCAACCGTATTTCATTCTCAGATAGTTCAAATTGTTCAGATAGCGCTGCTATGATCTCCTCAGGTGTGCTGTCACGCCACTGCTCCACCAATACACGGTATTCCTCTGGATCTGCCATCATTGCATCAATCGTCTTTTGATAGAAAAAGGACACAAGGCAAATCAACGGAATACATAGGATCAGTGCAATGCGCTTCCGGTCAGAAAGGATGCGTTTCCACTCAACCATGGTCATCATCCCCCAGGTAATAGAGGTACACATCCTCTAGGCTCGGAGCATGGAGCACCGGCGTCCAGCCTGCTGGCAGGGAAGCAATCAACGCCCCAGCAGTACCGGAACGGAGCAGCCTGCCCTGCTTCATTAATAGGATACTGTCCGCAATGGCTTCGATATCACTGACGATGTGTGTTGCCAACAGCATGATCCGATCCTGGGCAAGGTGGTAAATATGGTCACGGAGTCTGGCCCGCTCCCAAGGATCAAGGCCGGCGGTGGGCTCGTCCAAAATCAACACCTTGGGATCTCCCAGCAGAGCCTGGGCAAGCATTACCCGCTGTTTCATGCCACCGGAGAAACTTCCTACTTTCTTATGCCGGACATCGGTCAGATTGGTCATTTCCAATACCCGGTCGACCTCATGTGAAACTGCTTTTCTAGAAATCTCCTTCATCCGGGCCATATATACGAGGAAGCTTTCAGCGGTCATGCCCTCGTACAGTCCTTGCTGTTGCGTCATATAGCCAAGATCACGACGGTAGCTCACCCCCAGCTTCTGAATATCCTTGCCGTCAAAGGTGATGGAACCTTCATCCCGGCGCAGGTTATCAGTGATCAGGTTCATCATGGTACTCTTGCCAGCGCCATTAGCGCCAAGAATGCCGTAAATTCCCGGCTGGAAGGAGTAAGAGAAGTGATCAAGCGCTACCTTCTCACCATATCGCTTTGTGACATCTGTTAATCGCAGTTCCATAGGCTGACCTTTCCTTATTGTTGTGTGCTCCAAAGGATCGTTGGTTTCAGATTCTCTTTTAAATCCAGCAGGATTGTATAGTCGCTCAAACCAGTTCCTGTAAAGTTTTGAAGATTCAGAATAATTTTCTCCGTATCACCACCGATTATTGCGTAACTATAATCATTGAAATTGCCTTCCACTCCCGGTATGGACTCAGGTAACAGCCTGCCGCTGTAAAGTGTTTCGCCTGACAGATTTATGATATCGACACAACGGATATCATCAATCAGATAGAAAAGTACAGCAATTCCATCGAAGATATTTGGACAGGCTGGATTCATGTATTTCCATGAAAACACTTCAATGCGTTCGCCATTTTCCAATTTCCAAACATAGGCACATGAATCGTTTCTGCCGGGGAGGTAGATTTCTCCCTCTTTTGTGACCCATGCGGGACTGATAGACTCCGACATGCCAGACTCTTCGAAAACCCGCTCGGATGCTCCGCTTTCCGAATCAAATTTGAGAATAGTTACATCAAAAGGCCCACCTTCTGAAAATTGCTGCATCGTCAGATAGATATCGTCTTCGACAAAGCGAACTGACGGGTGTATATTGCTGGTAAAGGTTTCATCAAACAGTACTGTGAATTCTTCAGAACTGTCCAATGGCGTAGACACCAATATTACCTGTTGTTGAACATTCACTCCATCGACAATCTGCTTGAGTCCTAGAATATAGAGCCGTCCTCTGTGAATTTCATAGTGTTGGGGATTGTATTTCACAATTATATCTTCAAAGCTCAGTCGCTTTACTTTCACTCGGCTTGTTCCGGCAAGATCGCCACGCCACAGATAATGATCTCTGCCCGCTTCCGGATCCTCCCCGATCCAATAGCATACCCCCTCGCCATCGCAGAAGAACGAACCGTAATCTGCGTAAGCGCCGCAGTCCACTGTGTTATGGGTACATGACGGATCTGCACAAAGCACACCGGAGGTTTTGTTGGCTTTATCATAATAGTAGATAAACTTTCCTGAAAAACCGCTGCCGCAGAAAAAGTCCTCTGCTTCTTGAAAACTGAAGATGCGGGGAGCGAGTCCTCTGAATTTGTTCTGTGCATCATAATCTAGTAAAGATCCCGCTGGTAACTGCTCTGTGCCGGTCTGCTCTGGTTGACCTGTTTTGCCTATGCAGCCTGTCAGCAGCAAACATAAGGGTAGTATCACGAATAAGATTCTTCTCATAAAATTCCTTACCTCTTATACCATTTCTTAATTAAAAGCTTCTGTGAACCAATCGCGGCCAGTGATGCTGGAAATGACATCATTGGACAGTGTGCAAATAGTATCACGCGAAAAGTATCCATCACCGGTCAGCGGCTCCGCCGCTCTGTAAGCATAACGGTACCTTCGCATATAGTTGGCATGGCACGACGGGACGGATACCTTTCTCACACCAGCGGTATTTCAGCTTATTATATCACATCGCTGCAATTAGTTAAATAGCTTTATTAAGAAATAGTATCAATTTTGACTCATGGCCAGTTACACACAACAAACCGTCCCTTTATCAAAGACAAGCGGGGAGCAAGAAGGTTGCTCCCCGCAATATGCTCAGTATTTTGCCGGCAAGCGGCTATTCTTACCAAATGGGGATCTAACTACACATCCCCATATGCCAGTTACAAATTGATGTACCGTACATTTACTTGCTATCCGCATACTCTTCGGAAAATTAGTAATTATATAGTTCGTATATTCCAAGGTCAATATTGTTAAATGTATAGGTGCACTCAATTCTATGAACCTTTGTAGTTGTCGTGCATACTGCAATAGCAGAAGTAGTGCCTTCGTTATTCAGCGTTGCGCCGAGAAGAGTACCGTATTCATTGTAGGTATATACCCAGACGATACATCCACATGAGTCGGGCGGCGCAACAGGTTGTAATGGATTGGGTGTAGCATTAAAAATGGCCCTTCCCATATAATCATTGACATCACCTTTACCAGTACAACTGTACCCACCTGCACTACGCGTAAAAAAGGTTCTAGTAGTCGCTGCAAATGCAGTCACAGACAGCGCAGAAAATACTAAAACCACAGTAAGAAGAACCGCCAAAGTCCTTACAATAGACTTTTTCATATTGAACCTCCCGATTTTATAATTTTGAGTTCTGCGTACAAGAAGCTTCTTCTGATTGAATTATAGCAAAAAATTTCCAGTTTTTTACTGTTCATTCATACAATCCTATTTTTATGGCACAAAAACGGAAAATGCTATGTATCGATTTTTGATACATAGCATTTTCTGATATAACGCCTTCCTGATTTTCGTAATATTCAATATATGTCATCACTTCGATTGGATTGTTCCATTTAAGAGGCGGATAAAGATTTGCCATTCCTCTGAATGATACGACCATTGTCAATGAGAGATATCTGTGAGCACAAATCAAAATACTTCAGAAACTGACTGCCGCAGGATTATGCAGCAATCGCTGGAAAGAATGTCTCCTGTGAGACCTTCTGAGCAGCCACGCAGCAAATAGTCCGATTTCGGCATGTTCCGTTAGTTGTGCATTATAAAGAGTAAAAGTTAGTTTCGAATGTTCTGCCGACTTTGCAGCATTCTTGTCCCAGAACGCAAATAATACATAGTATCTCCTAACTGATATGTCTATGTCTAATTGTGCGCCCTGGATTTGAGAGGATTCAGGGCACACAACACTTTGGTACAACCAAAAGAAAAAGACCATCTCGGGAGATGGTCTTTTTGTTGGAGCGGGTGACGAGGCTCGAACTCGCTACCTCCACCTTGGCAAGGTGGCGCTCTACCGGATGAGCTACACCCGCATGGGACATGAGAAATTATAGCAGATTTTTTGGGTTTGTCAATACTTTTTTGAGATCAGATGCAAAAATATGCGTAAATATATGAACGCTGCGCTAAATGATCGTTTAGCGGCCCAAAGGCCGAATGCAAAATGTAAAATGCATAATGCAAAATTGTGGGGAGCGATGCGAGCGCTGCCAGTGGCAGAGCAAGCGAGCTGAGCGAGTGGCAGCGGTCGGCAAGACGCAAGCCTGCTTCGACAGGCGAAGCGGCTGCCGGGCACCGCAACAGGGCTTTGCTAACGCAAATGATTTAAATAGTCGGCGCAGCCGACACCTTAATTTTGAATTTTGGATTTTGAATTTTGAATTCAGCAACGCAAGTTGCGTATGTAAACGATCATTTATCGCAAGAATGATATGGCATAAGGCAATTAGAAAAGCAGAAGTTGACAATTAACTGTTCAGCAATTATACTAATACAAAATGCCTTGTTTTATACATTTTCACGAAGGAGCCGATCCTATGGTCAAAAAGTGGAAAGTGAAGATCCCCAATCTTTCCGGGAATCAGCCCCGTAGGGTATACCTGTATTTGCCGGAATCCTATGAGCGCGAGCCGGAGCGCAGATACCCTGTCATGTATATGTTTGATGGGCATAATGTTTTCTTTGACAGCGATGCTACCTACGGAAAATCCTGGGGCATGAACAAGTTTATGCGCCGCAGCAGAAAGCAAATGATCATTGTGGCTGTGGAATGCAACCATGAGGGCAACAGCCGCCTGCAGGAGTATTCCCCGGTGGATTTTGAAAATGAGCATCTGGGAAAGATCAGGGGCAAAGGGAATGCCTATATGCAGTGGCTGGTAGGGACACTGAAGCCCTACATCGACAGCCACTACAGAACCCTGTCAGACCGGACCCACACCCTGATTGCTGGATCCTCTATGGGCGGGCTTATGTCGCTATACGCGGTGTGCGTGTATAACAATGTATTTCAGCGGGCGGCCTGCCTGTCGCCCAGTATCTGGGTGGATTATGATAAGGTGATGGCACTGATCGAAAAGGCCAATGTATTGCCCGATACCTGTATTTATATGGATTATGGCAGTCAGGAAATGTCCAACCATCTGGCAAATATGGATGCGTTATCTGCGGCTGCCAATGTGCTGCTGAAAAAGCAGGTAAATCTGACGCTGCGCATCGTACCCGGGGGCGAGCATTGTGAAGCTTCCTGGGAGCGGCAGATCCCTGTCTTTATGGATTGTCTGGGCGTGTAAAAGGAGAGAAATATGAAGATCGAATATCAGGAGCATTACAGCGGCTGGCTCAACCGCACTATGAAATTTAAGGTCTACGGTCACAGCGGCAAGCCGATGCTGTTTATCCCCTGTCAGAGCGGCAGCTTTGTGGATTTTGAAAATTTTCACATGATCGACCACTGGGCCAGGTTTATCGAGGAGGGAAAATGCACCGTATTTTCTATTGACACCATCGACGATGAGGCCTGGGCCGCCATGGGCGCGGATAACCGCTGGCGCATTGAGAACCACGAGCGGTGGTATCATTATGTGGTTGATGAGATGGTCCCTACCATCCACCACTGGACCGGACGGCATGATATCCTGCCCTTTGGCTGCTCTATGGGCGCCATGCATGCGGTGAACCTGTTCTGCCGCAGGCCGGACCTGTTTGACGGCGTGTTTGCCATTTCTGGCCTGTATGACTCTCTGGAGTTCTTTGGGGAATATATGGATGATCTGGTGTATAACAACTGTCCGGTCAATTACATTGGAAACATGCCCGGCGACCATTATTACATTGATCTTTACAATCAGAAGCATATTCTGATCGTAGTGGGACAGGGCGCATGGGAAGGGCCGCTGCTGGAAAGCACCCGGCGGCTGGACACAGTTTTTGCCCAAAAGGGCATCCACGCCAGAATGGAATACTGGGGCTATGATGTAGACCACGATTGGCCCTGGTGGTTTAGGATGGTAGAGCATTATCTGCCGCAGTTTTTAGGATGATAAGGAGTATGGTATTGTGAAAAATTTTGTGTTTTTGTCCCCTAATTTCCCGGAAACCTACTGGATGTTCAGCCGGGAGCTGAAGAATAACGGTATGCGGGTTTTAGGCATCGGTGACTGTGCGTATGATGCGCTGAAGCCCGAGCTGCGGGAAAGCCTTCACGAGTATTACAAGGTATCGGACCTTGCCAACTACGAAGAAGTGTTCCGGGCGGTGGCATTCTTTACATACAAGTACGGCAAGATCGACTGGCTGGAATCCAACAATGAGTTCTGGCTGGAACGGGACGCCCGGCTTCGTACCCAGTTCCACATCACCACCGGCTTTATGGAAGGGGATATGGAAAAGGTCAAGCGCAAGTCTGCCATGAAGGAATACTACGCCAAGGCGGGAATCCCCACTGCCCGGTATCACCTGGTAGAGGGCTATGAGGAGGCGGCTGCCTTTGCCAACAAGGTGGGCTATCCTGTTGTGGTGAAGCCCGACAACGGTGTGGGCGCAAGCAGCACCTACCGGCTGCGCAGCGATGAAGAGCTGCGGTTCTTCATGGACACCAAGGATCCTTCCGTCCAGTTCGTGATGGAGGAAATGGTCAAGGGTTATGTGCTGACCTATGATGCCATTATCGGCGCTGAGGGACAGCCTTTGTTTGAGTCCGGCAATGTTACGGTGGATTCTCTGATGGATGTTGTCAATGACAACAAGGAATCTCTGTACTATCTGCATAAGGAGATTCCTGAGGATGTGCGGGACGCGGGACTGCGCACTGTGGCTGCTTTTGGTGTCAAGAGCCGCTTTGTACATCTGGAGTTCTTCCGGCTGACGGAGGATCAGGAGGGCCTTGGAAGGGCAGGGGATATCATTGGACTGGAGGTCAATATGCGTCCTGCCGGAGGCTACACCCCCGATATGTATAACTATGCCTACGAAACGGATGTGTATAAGATCTGGGCAGATATGATTTGCTTTGATCAGAGCACCAAGCCCCTGGGCAACCGCCATTACTGTGTGTTCATGGGCCGCCGGGACGGTGTGCAGTATACTATGGACCACGACGCTGTTATGGAAAAGTACGGAAGCCGGATGGTGATGCAGGGCCGTATTCCCGATGCCCTTTCCGGTGCCATGGGTAACATTATGTATGTGGTCAACCTGGAAACAGAGGAAGAAAGAGACGAATACTACCGCGATCTGCTGGCAAAATAAGAAAAACTACAAGAGCCTTACGGAATCACCCGTAAGGCTCATTTTTTGACTGCCCCGATTCCCTTGAAACAGCTAGGAACCTGCCTTTATAATGTGGAAACAATCACATGAAGGGGCGAAGGATATGCGGAGGACGATGCTTGCCGTAACAAGCGTGGGGATGGGCGGAATACTGTTGGCGCTGTTTTGTGCATCGATCGCATGGCAGTGTGTCAGCGCCCGGGCGGTGGAACTGCCGGAGGTAGTTATACCATTTCCCTGCGATATTGCAGGCTCAGATATGCGGGCACTGCAGCTCGTCCCGTATGAAGGCCCTTTTTGGGAGGATGATTCCGAAACAGAAGTGGTCGATACTGCGGCTCTGGTCATTGAAAACAAAGGCGGCTATATCGCTGAGGGCGCGGTTGTGCTGGAATGGGGAGATGGGCGGATGGTTTTTGAACTGTTTGACCTGCCGCCGGGGGAAAGGGTATTGGTTCTGGAAAAGGACCGGCAGCCCTTCAGACTGGAAGCCCCCTCAGCCTGCTACGGCTGGGAAACAGAAGCCTATCCGGAAAGCGCCGGCCATGTTACCGTGGAGGACGCGGGAGGAATGTTCATGGCGGTAACAAACCATACGAACAGTATAGTCCCGGTGATCCGGATTTGCTACAAGAGCTGTGATCCGGGCAGCGGTATGCTGATCGGCGGGATCTCCTACAGTGTTACACTGCGGGATCTGCAGCCGGGGGAGAGGCGGCTTGTTTCACCATACCACTATGCCAGCGGAAGCAGCAAGGTGGTGCAGGTCGTCACCTGGGTGGAGCAGTAGCGTTGTAAATGATTGGCCAGCGGCCACTGGCCATATAAACGATCGTTGATAGCAGCAAAACCTCCGGCCGGAGGTTTTGACTACAGGACCTTACGCAGAAAGTCCTGCAGTCTGGGATGCTGGGGATTGCCAAAGATCTCCTGTGGAGTGCTTTGCTCCAGAATTTTACCGTCGGCCATAAACAGAACCCGGCTGCCCACTTCCCGGGCGAAGCCCATCTCATGCGTGACTACTGCCATGGTCATACCCTCTGCTGCCAGCTCTTTCATGACGGAAAGCACTTCACCGACCATCTCCGGGTCCAGAGCGGAGGTAGGCTCGTCAAAGAGCATAACCTTGGGGTTCATGGCCAGGGAGCGTACGATGGCGATCCGCTGCTTTTGTCCGCCGGAGAGCTGGCCGGGGTAGGCATCTGCCTTTTCTTCCAGTCCGACCCGGCGCAGCAGCTGCGTGGCGGTTTCGTCGGCCTGTGCCTGGGTCATAAGCCCGGTGCGGACAGGTGCCAAGGTTATGTTTTTACGAATGGTCATGTTATGGAAAAGATTAAAGTGCTGGAATACCATGCCCATCTGACGGCGGACTGCATCAATGTTTACCTTGGGATCAGTGACCTGAACACCGTCAAAGGTGATGGTGCCCGCCGAGGGGGGCTCCAGCATGTTCAGACTGCGAAGAAATGTGGATTTACCGGAACCGGAGGGGCCGATAATAACCACTTTTTCGCCGGGGTAGATGTGCTCGGTGATATCATCCAGGACCAGATGGTTGCCGAAGGATTTGCTTAAATGTTTAACGTCGATCACTTTGACGCAGCCTCCTTTCCAGAATACCCACAAGATAGCTGAAAATGATGACAAGCAGCAGGTAGACCGTTGCGACACCGATCAGGGGGAACATCTGCTCGTAGGTCCTGCCGTAGATCGCCTGCGCGGCGTACAGCAGTTCTTTGCCGCCGATAACGGTGATCAGGGAGGTGTCTTTCAGCAAAATAATAAACTCATTGCCCAGTGACGGCAGGATCGCTTTGAAGGCCTGCGGGATTACGATAAAGCGCATGGTGTCCATGTAGTTCAGGCCAAGGCTGCGGCCGGCTTCTGTCTGGCCGGGATCCAGGGACATGAGTCCGCCCCGGATGATCTCGGCCACATAAGCACCGGAGTTGATACCCAGGGTCAACGCGCCTACCATAGTGTCATTACGGCTGGTGGTGAAAATTACGAAGAACATGATCAACAGCTGCACCATCATGGGGGTGCCGCGGATGACCGTGACATATACCTTGCAGACGGAATTGAAGAAACCAAGAATGAAGTTGTGCTTTCCGGCACGCTGCTGGTCATGGGCGGTGCGGACCAAGGCGACGATAACGCCTAAGGCGATGCCCACGGCCAGTGCCATGACGGTGACCAGAAGGGTAGTGCCCACGCCTTTCAGGTATTGCTGCCAACGGTTGCCTTCAATAAAGGCTTGAAAAAATTTTACATAGAACTCCTGCCAGAAGGAAAGATCCGCACCGGCGATCAGAAGCTCTTTCCACTGTGTATATAATTCCACGGGAAACTCCTTTCAAGAGTCGGTCGATTCACGACGAAAAAGGGCGGCACTTGCCGTCCCTTTTCGTTGAAATGCCTAAATTAGTCAGCTTTGATGTACTTGTCGATGATAGACTGTACAGTACCGTCAGCGATCAGCTCGTCAAGAGCCTTGTTGACAGCTTCCACCAGCGCAGTGTTGTTCTTGCCAAAACCGATGGCGTACTCTTCTTCCACCCAGTTGCCTTCCAGAATGGTCAGGCCGGGGTTGGCCTTTACATATTCCTGAGCGGGAGCGCTGTCGATGATGACACAGTCAACCTGACCGTTCAGCAGGGCCTGAACAGCGGTGGCGCCGTTGTCGTAGGCTTCCACATGCTCCTCACCGTAGCCGCCGTTTTCGGGGGTGTCAGAAGCGTAGATATATCCGGTGGTGCCGCGCTGGGTACCGATCATCTTTTCACCCAGGTTATCCATGGTGACATCGGAGCCTTCCTTAACGATAACAACCTGAACGCCGGTAGCATAGCTGCTGGAGAAATCCATAACCAGCTTGCGCTCGTCGGTGACAGAGACACCGGCCATGACGATATCGCTCTTGCCCTGCTGAACTGCCAGCAGTGCGGAATCAAAGTCCATGTCATGAATCTCCAGAGTCAAGCCCAGCTTCTTGGCGATCGCACCGGCGATCTCCACATCAATGCCTTCATAGCCGCCGTTGTCGGTAGTCATCTCATAGGGAGGGAAGGCAGCGTTGGTGGACATGATCAGCTTGCCGGCTTCTACAGTCTTCAAATCGCCGGAACCGCCGGAAGTGCAGCCGGCAAACAGGCTCATAATCAGTAGGGCCGCCATAGTCAATGCAAACAGTTTTTTCATAATCACCGTCTCCTTTTCAAAATGGGTTTCTGTAATTGCTGTGAATGCATTATAACGCGAATATTATTCATCGTCAATAGTGCATCCATACAACATTTACTTTGAGAAAACGAATTTAATAATGCATAACACACAAAAATATACAAAACAAGGGTGTATATGTGAATATGCATAAGATATATTAAGCATAAAATGATGCATAAGATGAATAAATATACATTATATGCGGGAAGCGATACAGATATTCCCAGCAGCTGTGGGGCAAACTGGGCCTGTGACACGGACAGGGCATCCGCCATCGACGGATAATTGTTCACGAAACTAAGGAAAATGGGGCAAGAACCCGCCAAAATGGCAATTTTTTGGGTATTTTGATAGTTGTATTTCCTGCGAAATTGTAGTATACTAACAAGGTTGAAGAATTTAACGATTTCAGGGGGTTCCACTGATTATGAATCAACGCAGCCAGGAACTGAAGAAATACTTAACTCCCGGCACCCATGTGCATCTGGTTGGTATCGGCGGCGTATCCATGCGTCCACTGGGCCTTGTGCTCAAGGGAATGGGGCTGCATATTACCGGTTCTGATATGAACACATCGGTATCTACCGATGAACTGATCGCCAATGGCATCCATGTGGCTATCGGCCACCGGGCGGAGAATATCCGGGGCGCTGCCTGCATTATCCGTACTGCCGCTGCCCACAATGATAATCCGGAGATCGCTCATGCAAGGCTTTTAGGCATTCCTGTTTTCGAACGGGCCCAGGCCTGGGGCGTGATCATGCAATCTTATAAAAACGCGGTCTGCATTTCTGGCACCCATGGCAAGACCACTACCACCTCTATGATGACCCATATTCTGATGGAGGCCCAGTGGGATCCTACCGTGATGATCGGCGGCGAGCTGCCTCTGCTTCATGCGGGCCACCGGGTAGGCCAGGGAGATACGATCCTGCTGGAAAGCTGTGAGTATTGCGACTCCTTTCTGAATTTCTTCCCCACATTGGCGGTTATATTAAATGTAGAGGCTGATCATCTGGACTACTTTAAGGACCTGCAGGATGTGCAGAAATCCTTCCGCCAGTTCGCGGAGCTTTCTTCCGGCGGTGTGTTGGCCAACGGTGACGATCTGCACACAGCCCAGGCACTGCGGGGAACAGATTACATCTCTTTTGGCTTGGGTGAGAAGAACCGTGTTCGCGCGGTAAATATCTGCCCCGATTGGCAGCATTTTGATGTGGAGTGCGATGGCAGGCATTACTGCCATTTGGATATGGAGGTCTTGGGCCGTCATAATGCTATGAATGCGCTGGCTGCCGCCGGTACCGCATGGATGCTGGGCATTCCCGGAGATATCACTGCCAGGGGACTGCATGCATTCCACGGGGCCAGACGGCGGTTGGAATTCAAGGGCGAATACAACGGCGCGCAGATTTACGATGACTATGCCCACCACCCCGATGAACTGGCAGCAACCATCGCCGCTGTGCGCACCATGCCCCAGTGCAAGCGTATGGTGGTGGCATTCCAGCCCCATACTTATACCAGAACAAAGGCGTTATTTGATGACTTTGTAAGGGAGCTTCAAAAACCGGACCTGGTGATTCTGGCAGAGATCTATGCTGCCCGGGAACGCAATACGGTAGGTATCTCCTCCCGGGATCTGCTGGAACATATTCCCGGAGCAGTTTACTGTGAGACATTGCCGGAAGTAACGGCGCAGCTTAAAGAAATTGCCCAGCCCGGCGATGTGATCCTGACTGTGGGCGCCGGCGACATTTACTATGCCGGTGAGGCTGTTTTCCGGTAAATCTCCTGTTGATAAAGAGGTTATAATGATGAAGAAACGCAGCGTTTGCATTTTGTTTGGCGGTATCAGCCCGGAACACGAGGTGTCCCTGCGGTCCGCTGAATCTGTGCTGAACAATATTGACCAGGATAAATATACTGTATTCCCACTGGGTATTACCAAGACAGGCCAGTGGATCCTGTTTGGAGGCGATGATTATTCCATGCTTCCGGGCGGACAGTGGCAGGACCATCCGGGCAACCGCCGGGCGGCTATTTCCCCTGTCCGCGGCCAGGGACTGCTGATCTTTGAGGGCGAGGGCGTGGTTTCCCAGCCTATCGATGTGGTTTTCCCTGTTCTGCACGGTGAAAACGGTGAAGATGGCGCTATGCAGGGCCTGCTGCAGATGGCGGGCATTGCTTATGTTGGTCCCCATGTGGCGGCTTCTGCTGTGGCAATGGATAAGACGCTGACCAAGTTGGTTGTGGATAATGCTCACATTACACAGGCAGCCTGGCAGTTGGTCAGAAGCATTGACGCGGAAGAACGGATGGATAAGGTTCTGGATTCTTTGGAAGAACAGTTCCGCTACCCTGTGTTTGTCAAGCCCGCCGGTACCGGCTCGTCCGTAGGCGTATCTAAGGCAAAAGACCGGGAAGGCCTGCGCAAAGCGTTGCTGGACGCCAGCGCTTATGACAAGAAGATCCTGGTGGAGGAATTCATCCATGGCCGTGAGGTGGAAGTGGCTGTAATGGGCAATGACGCGCCTGTGGCCTCTGTCTGCGGTGAGATCGATTCCGGTGCGGACTTCTATGACTATGATTCCAAGTATGTGACCGATACCTCTACTGCCTATATCCCTGCCCGGATCCCGGAGGATGTGGCGGAGCAGGTCCGGGACGCGGCGGTGAAGGTCTACAGCGTAGTGGGCTGCCAGGGCCTTAGCCGTGTGGATTTCTTTGTGACCTATGAAGATAACCGGGTCGTGTTCAATGAGATCAACACCCTGCCCGGCTTTACCTCCATCTCTATGTATCCCAAGCTGTTCGCGGCCAGCGGCATCCCCTACAGCCAGCTGATCGACGAACTTCTCCAGCTTGCTATGGAGGCCTGTCAATGAAAAGGGCTGTATTGCTGACCGTAAGGGGTCAGCAGACCTACGCCGGACAAGAGCCGGAAGTGATCGAGCTGGTGACGGAGGGTACTCTGGAGCAGGCAGCGGAAGGCTGGAAGCTGACCTATGAGGAAAGTGAACTGACAGGACTCAGCGGTGTTACCACAACCTTCCTGGTGCAGCCGGGAAAGGTTACCCTCAGCCGGAAAGGTCCGTTAAACTCCCAGATGGTATTTCAGGAGGGCCAGTTCCATGAATCGCTGTACCAGATGGAGTTTGGCGCGCTGATGATTACGGTACGCGCAAGCAAGGTGCAATATGATATAGCAGAATTGGGCGGCACGATTGACCTGACCTATGCCATTGAGATTGAGCAAAGCGCCGCAGGTTACATCGAGTACCACCTGGACATTAAAACCAAATAATAAACGCACGGCGCATAAGCGCCGTGCGTTTTCTTTATTGCGCTGCTTCGGTGGATGGGGTATCTACGATCTTGCAGATCACCCGGTCACGCTTTTTATAGGTATCATAAGTCCATTTTTCGCTGGACAGCAACTCGTCAGTTTCCTTACTGTACTTTTCTTTATAGGTCTGCACAACATAACCGTCGTAGGGAGTAACGATCTCCTTGCCGTCGGTATATTTCTCGGGATTGTCAGCAGGGTATTCTTCATAAACCGTTTCGTAAGGTGTGTGCTGGCGGACCTTATAGCTCATCTTCACATAGTAATCCCGCTGGTCTGTGCCAATGATCCGAACATTTACATAACCGTCGGCACGCCATGCTTCGATGCGGATAGGGAAATCCGTATTGTTGCTGAAGCAGAAATCAGCGCCGTCCCATGTGACGGTAGCATCCATGCCTTTATCGATATAGTCTGACACATAGCTGTGATTGTGGCGCTCAACAATTTCCAGATCGGCGAAGAGAGTGCTGTAATACAGGGTGGAGGATACCTGACAGATGCCGCCGCCCAGGGTATCCACGGTCAGGCCGCCCGCATAGGAGGGCGCTTCCTTATAGCCTGCTTCCTTGGTCCGTTTGCCCAGGGTTTGGTTGTAGCTGAAAGTCTCGCCAGGCAGCAGAATCACATTATTGATCGCTTCGCAGGCAAGGGCCAGATTGGTGTTGCGGTTGTTGGTGTCGAGCCCTTTGTAGGGCGTTTTGGCGCTGCCCAGCACATCGCAGAAAAGTGTGGAAGAGAGTGTGGCCGCTGTTACATCGGGAGTGATCTTCCGGAAGGGAAATTCCAGAGTCTCTCCATATTCGGCATTTGACAAAGCTTCCTTTACCGATTCCAGATCGAAATGGTAGCCGTAGGAATCGGGCGATATCTGGAATGTCTTGGGGTCCATCACCGCATCTACAGGAGCTACATAATATTGCGCGTAGAGGGCGTCCAGATCGGGCATTTCCGGTGGCAGTATGCTGCACACGCCTGTGACAGTCAAAACACCGCCGCTGTAGGCATCCAATATCTGCCGGTACAGAGCGTCTGTGTCTAAACCGTATTCCGGGGAACCCACGGTGATAGAAAGCACCATGCCCTGGTCTGAGGGGGCCGCATTGGCTTCCAGAGGCGGCCGCTGGCCTGTGACCACGGCCGTGGTCTGAGAAAGGCTGGTGTTATACTGCTTGCCCAGAGTATCCGCGGCGCTGCGTATGATATCCGTATTCAGACCGAGATAGGCGGTCCAGTCATAAACTCCCGTCGCACCCTCCCGGAAAGCCGCGTTTACGGCTTCGTCCGCATCCGGCTGGATCTGCGTATACACAGGGGAGAGGGAAAGGGTAGAATCCAGAACCTGGATCACCATGCTTTCTGAGTGAAGTTTTTCGGAAACTTCGCCTAGGGCCTGCTTTGCCTCCGCCTTGGTCATGCCGCCCATAGAGATACCGCCAATAGTAACGGCTTTCATTTTCAGCATACCGTCCAGGAGTGAACCGTAATTGGCGGAAAACAGGAATAGTCCGCCCAAAGCCAGCAGGAGGACCAGCGCAATACAAATACAGATCCGTTTAGCAGGATTCTTTTGGCGTTTTGCCTGGTATTTTGGCTTGTAGCCTGTAATTCTGGCATAAGCCTGATCCAATTCCTCTAATTCATCCTGTGTTTGCTTTTTCTTTGCCATGACGCACCTCCTTTTCTGGATTTGTATTTATTGTATCACGAAAGCATTGCATTGCAAGTTATATTTGACAATAACGGGTATATTGGGCAATGAACACCTTGCTCTGTTTCAAGCTGTCCACACCGGAAGCGAGCTTCAGCCGGATGGTAGGCTGTTTGGCGCTGGCAACCAGCTGTACCCGGTTTTTGTAGGCGGTTTCGGAACAAAGGCCGCTGAATGCCTGGAAGTTCAGCTCGCCCAGAGTAAACAGCACTTCGCCGGCTTTCTGGCGGATATCCCGGATGTGAACCTTCCGGGCGTTGGACCGAAGCAGAGCCACCTCGATCAGATTCAGCACGCCCTTGGGCGGCTCGCCATAGCGGTCGATGATCTCGTCCAGAAGATCGTCGGCGTCCTGCTGGCTGCGAATGGCGGCCATGCGGCGGTACAGATCCATCCGCTCTTCACCACGGGCAACATAGTCCTTATCCACATTGGCGGTAATGTTGAGGTCGGCGGTGCATTCCGGCTCCCGGGGGGCTTCACCCCGCTCCTCCAGAACCGCTTCGTCCAAAAGCTTTAAATACATATCGTAGCCCACGCTCATCATGTGGCCCGACTGCTCAGCGCCCAGCAGATTGCCCGCGCCACGGATTTCCAGGTCACGCATGGCGATCTTGAAGCCAGAGCCGAATTCCGCAAAGTCCCGGATAGCGGAAAGACGCTTATCGGCGATTTCGGTCAGCGCCTTATCCGGCCGGTAGGTGAAGTAGGCGTAGGCATGGCGGGTGGAGCGGCCCACACGGCCGCGAAGCTGATGGAGCTGGGAAAGACCGAAACGGTCGGCGTTTTCAATGATGAGGGTATTGGCGTTGGGGATATCCAGGCCCGTCTCGATGATGGTGGTACACACTAAAACCTGCACCTCGCCGTCTGCCATAGCGTTCATCACATCGCCCAGGGCTTCCTCACCCATTTTGCCATGGGCGACTGCTACCTGCAGGTTGGGAATCCGGCGTTTTAAGGCGGCGGCGCATTGGTCGATGGTTTCCACCTGGTTGTGCAGGTAGTAGACCTGACCGCCCCGCTCGATCTCCCGGCGGATGGCATCGTCCAACACGGCGTTGTTGTGCTCCATAACAAAGGTCTGTACCGGGTAGCGGTCTGCCGGGGGTTCTTCGATGGTGGACATATCCCGGATGCCGGACAGGGCCATATTCAAGGTTCTGGGGATGGGCGTTGCGGAAAGGGTCAATACATCCACACCCTGGGAGATCTCCTTCAGCCGCTCCTTGTGGCTGACACCGAAACGCTGTTCTTCATCTACGATCAGCAGGCCCAGATCCTTAAACTGGATGGTCTTTTGCAGCAGCTTGTGGGTACCGATGATCAGATCTACCGCACCGGAGCGCAGATTCTCCACCGTCCGTTTTTGTTCTTTGGGGCTGCGGAAGCGGCTGAGCACATCAATATTCACAGGGAAGCCCCGGAACCGGGCGATGGCTGTCTGATAATGCTGCTGGGCAAGGACCGTGGTGGGGACCAAAATCGCCACCTGCTTGCCATCCATAATGGCTTTCATCACAGCCCGCAGAGCCACCTCAGTCTTACCGAAGCCTACATCACCGCACAGCAGCCGGTCCATAGGCGTGGGAGATTCCATATCTCCCTTGATCTCCGCGATGCAGCGAAGCTGGTCGTCAGTTTCGGGGTAGGGAAAATTATCCTCAAATTCCTGCTGCCAGGGGGAGTCCGCGGCGAAGGCAAAGCCCTGCTGGTGCTTTCTGGCAGCGTAAAGCTTGATCAGCTCCCCAGCCATGTCCTTGGCGGCTTTCCGGGCCTTGGTCTTGGTTTTCTGCCAGGCATCCGTGCCGATCTTGTTGAGCTTAACTGTGGCATCCTCGCCACCGCCGCCGATATACTTGCTGACCAGGTCAAGCTGAGTGGCAGGAACAAAGAGGGTATCCGTGCCTTGATAGGCGATTTTTACATAGTCCTTAACAGCGCCGTCTACCCTGATCTGCTCCATGGCTACAAACCGGCCAATGCCGTAATTCTCGTGAACCACCAGATCGCCGGGGGTCAGGTCGGTAAAGGAATTGAGCTTCTGCCGGTTGGTAGCGGATTTCTTTCCGGCCTTCTTCTTGGGCGCTCCCCGGGACAGAAGCTGGCCTTCTGTCAATACTGCCAGCTTGGCGGTGGGATATTCCATACCGAAGGGCAGTGTGCCTTCAGTCAGCAGGATCTGCCCGGCTTTGGGCATGGCTGTCAGAGGAATGCACTGGAAGGAGGAGAGGTTTCTCTCATTCAGCATTTCCTGCAAAAGCTCAGCCCGGCGGCGTGTGCCGCAGAGAACCAGACAGGCAAAATCCATTTTCTGATAGTGGGCAAGGTCACTGGCGGCGGTGTCCAGATTGCCGCCGTAGCCGGGAAGCTGCTTGGCGACCATGGGAAGAAGCTGCTTGGGTTTGCGCGCTTCCGGGTAAGAGCTGCCGCCGAAGGAATCCAGGTAGACGGCACAGCGCCCGGTCAGGCTTTCACAGAAATCCTCCCATTGGCACACATAGTCGCACAGCTCACCGGCTACCAGACCGCCCTGCAGCAGGCTGTCAAGCTGCATGCCCACTTCATCACAGCGGGTTTTGGCGGTGCGGTGCAGGCTGCCCTGATCGCATAAGACCACCGTGGCATTCTGGGGAATATAATCAGCAGCGGTGGCCATCTGAGGATATATGAGGGCCATATAGCGGTCCGATGCCGGATTCAGCATACCATTTTCGTATTTTTCCAGATCCCTTTCCAGGGTCTTGATCAATGGCTCGTTGATGTTTTTACGCCGTCTCTGCCGAGAGATGAGCTGCTTCAGGTCGTTGCAGAGACCCTCTATGCCCCCGGGATGCAGCTTTGGCTGGGATTCGCCAACGGGCAGGATCACGACGCGGTCAACATTTTCTGTACGGCGCTGGGTGTCCGGGTCGAAATAGCCCATGGTATCCAGCTCGTCACCGAAAAACTCCGCCCGGACAGGGAGGTCAGCGGCAGGGGAGAAGATATCCAGAATGCCGCCCCGGAGGGCAAATTGGCCGGGGCCTTCCACCATGCTGCACCGGCTGTAACCGCAATCGGTCAGACGCTGCAGCAGAGAATCCAGGAGGTATTCACTGCCGCTCTCCAGCGTGAAAGCGGCACGCAGCAGCACATCCCTGGGCATGGTCCGCTGGCTCAGAGCCTCCCAGGAAAGGATCTGCAGGGAGGTATTGCCGGCTGCCAGGTCATAGAGCTGCCGCAGGCGTTTTTGCTCCCAGCCCCGGGATACCACTGCTGTATCATACAGGGTCAGATCCCGGCTGGGCAGAATGGGGAACCGTTCGTTCAGAAAAGCGTGAAGCTCCTCCGCAAGGCGCTTGGCAGCCATGTCGTCCTGGCATAGGATCACCATAGGGGTGTCCGTATCCCGGCGCAGGGCCGCGATCAGATGGCTGCGGTTAAGCTGGCCGATGCCGGTAACTGCAGTAGCCTCGCCTTTTTGCACAGACTTTAGTAAAAGACTGTATTCCGGTATGGATTTCAGAAAGGTCAAAAGCTTATCCATATTTTCCCTCCACGCGGCAACGCGGAAAGGGGGAGAAGATACCCCCCTTTCCGTGGCGATTCGATTAAAATTACTTGTTTCCGTTAAAACGGTTGGAAGCTTCCGGTACGCCCTTTTCGATGACGCACAAAGCGGCATCCGCGGCCCGCTCCAAAGCAGGGCCAAGGGCCTTTTCCTCAGAAGCGCTGAAGCCTGACAGCACCCAATCTGCCAGGTCGTATTCGGCATTAGGTTTTGCGCCAACACCGATCTTTACCCGTGGGAAATCCTGGCTGCCAATTTCCTGGATAATGGATTTAATGCCGTTGTGACCGCCGGCAGAGCCGTCGGCACGGATGCGCAGCCGTCCCGGTTCCAGAGAAATGTCGTCAAACATGACGATGATACGCTGGGGCGGCACATGGAAATAGGCGCTGAGCTGCAGTACAGATCTTCCCGAAAGATTCATATAGGTCTGGGGCTTCAGAAGAAGAAGCTTTCTACCCTGGTAGCTGCACTGACCGTAGAGCCCCTGGAACTTCCCTTTGTCGACCTTACAGCCCAGCTTTTGCGCCAGGATGTCCAAGGCCCGGAAGCCGCAGTTGTGGCGGGTGTGGGCATATTCTTTGCCGGGGTTTCCCAGGCCTACGATCAGCCAGGTTTCGCTTGCTCTGCCAAACACGGCTCAGAACAGGTCGGCAATGGATGTGCCGCCGTGGACATGGGAAATGGCGCGGGCGAAAATAGGCGCAACATCCAGGAATCTGATCTTGCCGCTGGGGGTGTTGGCCACCTGAGGAATGGTGTTCAGGAAGATCATTTCCTTGATGGGGCTTTCCTCGATCCGGGCGTATGCAGGGCCGGACAGAACGCCGTGGGTAGCGCAGGCGTAAACTTCCTTGGCACCGCCTACTTCGATCAGAGCCCGGGCGGCGTTGCACAGGGAACCGGCGGTATCGACCATATCATCATAGAGGATGCAGGTCTTGCCGGCCACATTACCGATCACATTCATGACCTCGCACTCGTTGGCCTTCTGACGGCGCTTGTCGACGATGGCCAGACCCATGTGGACCTTGGTAGCGAAGGCACGGGCTCTGGCAACAGAGCCAACATCGGGGGAGACAACAACGAACTCTTCGTGGTTGTACTTGTCCTCGGGGAAACGGTCCATAAAATAATTGACAAAGGTGGGGCTGCCCAGCAGGTGGTCCAGAGGAATATCGAAAAAGCCCTGGATCTGAGCGGCATGGAGGTCCATGGTCAGAACACGGTCAGCACCGGCGGCGGTAATCATGTTGGCAACCAGCTTTGCGGAGATGGGATCGCGGCTCTTGGCCTTGCGGTCCTGACGGGCGTAGCCGAAATAGGGGATAACAGCGGTGATACGGCCGGCGCTGGCGCGGCGGCAGGCGTCGATCATGACCAGCAGTTCCATCAGATGGTCGTTGACAGGTTTGCAGGTGGACTGGACCAGAAATACATCAGCGCCGCGGACTGTTTCCTCCAGGGTTACAGAAGCCTCGCCGTCAGCGAAGGTTCTGACAGTACCTTTGCCCAGCTCGATACCCAGCTCTTTGCAGATGGTTTCGGCAAACTTAGGGTTGGAGTTGCCGCAGAAAACTTTCACATTATCTCCGTAAGCAATCATCGTTGAATACCTCACCTTATCCATTCTATAATCTATATTCTGCCCACAGTCCATACCACAGGCAATTATACCCATATTATAGCACTACACTGTTCCAAAAAGCAACTACTATCCGCTAGAAAAAGCACTGAAAAAAGGAAAAAAGCGGAAGAGGATTTCGGCAAAGCGACGAGAAACTGCCCAAAGAGGGAAAACGAAATTTTGTTTGAATTTCCTCTTGTGAAATGGGCGGCTTTGTGGTAAACTAAAGAATCATACTTTACGAGCAGGAGCTGCCTATGAACGATAAAATCGTGATCCAGGGTGCCAGAGAGAATAACCTGAAAAATGTGGATCTGACCATACCCAGAGATAAGCTGGTGGTATTTACGGGCCTTTCCGGTTCCGGTAAATCCAGCCTGGCCTTTGATACAATTTATGCGGAAGGCCAGCGGCGTTATGTGGAAAGCCTTTCTTCCTATGCCCGGCAATTTTTGGGGCAGATGGATAAACCGGATGTGGATTCGATTGACGGGCTTTCCCCGGCGATTTCCATTGACCAGAAAACGACCACCAAGAATCCCCGGTCCACCGTGGGTACGGTAACGGAAATCTATGACTATCTGCGCCTTTTGTGGGCCAGAGTGGGCATTCCCCACTGTCCCAAGTGCGGAAAGGAGATATCCCGCCAGACCATCGATCAGATCGTTGACCGGGTGGAAGCCCTGGGGGAGGGAACACGGTTCATTGTGCTTTCTCCTGTGGTCCGGGGCAAAAAGGGTGAGCATCAGAAGGTGTTTGAGGATGCCCGGAAGAGCGGCTTTGCCAGAGTCCGGGTAGACGGAATTCTGTATGATCTCAGTGAACAGATCCCTTGTGAAAAGAATAAGAAGCACACCATCGAACTGGTGGTGGACCGTTTAGTATTGAAAGCGGGCCAGCGTCGCCGTTTGACCGATTCCATTGAAACAGCCTGTTCCCATTCCGGCGGCCTGGTGACCGTCGAACTGCCGGACAGAAAGGAAGAACTGAGCTTTTCCCAGAACTATGCCTGTGAGGACTGCGGCATCAGTCTGACGGAGCTGGAACCCAGAATGTTCTCCTTCAACAATCCGGCTGGCGCATGCCCCCATTGTTCCGGTCTGGGCTTCCAGTTGGAAGCGGATGCGGATATGGTGATCCCGGATAAGGATAAATCCATCTTTGAGGGCGCGATCCAGGCCAATGGCTGGCAAAGCGCCCGGACCGATTCAATTTTCAGAATGTACTTTGAGGCCCTTGCCCAGAAGTATCACTTTTCTCTGACCGCCCCGGTAAAGACCCTTTCCAAGGAGGCCATGGATGTGATCCTCTACGGCACAAAGGGCGAAAAGCTGCGCATGACCTACAACCGGGGTAACGGCATGGGTGTGCTGGAGCAGCCCTTTGAGGGCGTTTTGAACAACATCAGCCGCCGCTACCGGGAGACTCAGTCTGACGCGGCAAGAAAAGAGCTGGAGGAATGCATGTCTACCGCGCCCTGTCCCCACTGTCACGGGGAACGACTGTCCGATATTGCCCGGGCGGTGACCGTAGGCGGTATGGGGATCATGGATTTTTGCCGGATGAGCGTCCGGCAGGAATTGGAGTTCATGGAAAACCTCCGCCTGGAGGGAAACATGGCGCTGGTTGCCGAGCAGATCGTCAAGGAGATCAAGTCCCGGCTGCAGTTTTTGACCGATGTGGGACTGCAGTATCTGACATTGTCCCGGGGCGCTGCCACATTGTCCGGCGGTGAGAGCCAGCGGATTCGTCTGGCTACCCAGATCGGATCTTCTTTGATGGGCGTGCTGTATATTCTGGACGAGCCATCCATCGGCCTGCATCAAAGGGATAACGATAAGCTGCTGGGAACGCTGAAGCAGCTCCGGGATCTGGGCAACACCCTGATCGTGGTGGAGCATGACGAGGATACCATGCGGGAGGCGGACTATATCGTGGATGTAGGTCCCGGAGCGGGCATTCACGGCGGTGAGATCGTGGCGGCAGGCAGGCTGGAGGATATTTTAGCCGAGCCCCGGTCTGTTACCGGCCAGTATCTGTCCGGCGTTAAAAAGATCCCTGTTCCCAGCGTCCGCCGTAAGGGCAACGGCCAGTTTCTGAAGGTCCGGGGTGCCAGGGAAAACAATCTGAAAAATATCGATGTGTCCATCCCCCTGGGTACACTGACCTGTGTCACCGGTGTTTCCGGTTCCGGCAAGTCCAGCCTGGTGGGAGAAGTGCTGAATAAGACGCTGCTTGCCAAGCTCAACCATGCCAGAACCCGGCCCGGCATTGCCGATGCCGTTGAGGGCATGGAGTATCTGGATAAAGTCATCGACATTGACCAGAGCCCCATTGGCCGTACCCCAAGGAGCAATCCGGCCACCTATACAGGTTTGTTTAATGATATCCGGGACCTGTTTGCCTCTACCAATGATGCCAAGATCCGGGGTTACGGCCCTGGCCGTTTCAGCTTCAATGTCAAAGGCGGCCGGTGCGAGGCCTGCAGCGGTGACGGCCTGCTGAAGATCGAAATGCACTTTCTGGCGGATGTGTATGTACCCTGTGAGGTCTGCCGGGGCCAGAGGTATAACCGGGAGACATTGGAAGTGCAGTATAAGGGCAAAAACATTTCCCAGGTTTTGAATATGACAGCCGATGAAGCGGTGGATTTCTTTGAAAACCTGCCAAAAATTCACCGCAAGGCCCAGACGCTGGTGGAGGTGGGCCTGGGCTATGTGAAGTTGGGCCAGTCCAGCACCACTCTTTCCGGCGGTGAAGCCCAGCGTGTTAAGCTGGCAACAGAGCTGGCCCGGTCTGCCACCGGTAAGACCATCTATGTGCTGGATGAGCCTACTACGGGTCTCCATGCTGCCGATGTGCATAAGCTGATCGATGTGCTGCAGCAGCTCGTGGACGCGGGCAATACGGTGCTGGTCATTGAGCACAACCTGGATGTGATCAAAACGGCTGACCATATCATTGACCTGGGCCCCGAGGGCGGCGATGAGGGCGGTTTTCTGGTAGCCCAGGGAACGCCGGAAGAGGTGGCACGGGTGGGGAAAAGCTACACAGGCCAATATTTAAAGCGGTGCCTGTAATGTCTTGTCAAACAATAGAAAATACGATATAATCAATTCCGGGCGTACCGTACAAGGTACGCCCGGAAGAATTATTGATCTTGCCGGAAAGCTTCCGGTGGAAGCACATCGGCCAGCTCAATCAGACCGTGGTCAAATTCGCCTGTGTAGTCCACCCGTAATCTGGGAGATGCCAGATTTCCCTTGAGATCCTTGCGGATTGCCAGGGTCATAGTCAGCCGTGTTCCTTTTTCGCTGCCCTTTTCAATGAGAACCGTGCCGCCATGGGCGGATGCTGCACTGCGGATCATCACCATGCCAAGGCCAATGCCGTGGCGGCCTTCTTCTACACCCGGCTGCCGCAGATGCCTGGAAAAGACACTGCCCAGAATCTCATCGGGGATGCCTCTTCCACTGTCGGTGACGGTCAGATACAGCTTGCTGCCGTGGCGTGTCAGCTTCGCATCGATCACACTGCCCCGCTCTGAGAACTTGATGGCATTGGAGAGGATATTGTAAACTGCCCGCTCCAGCTTTTCCGTATCCGTCAGAGCGTAAACACTTTCCGGATAGTTGGAAAAGCGCAGGGTGATACCTGTGTGTTCTGTCAATGCCGCTGCCTTTTCAAAGACATCTCCGATCACAGCGGTCATATCCTGAAGCTCTTGACGGGGCGCGGTCTGGGCCGCGTAGCGGGAAGCGTCAGACATGTTGCCGATGAGGCGGAGCATATGATGCAGGCTGCGCTCCAACAGACGCATATTTCCGTTGTCGCTGCCTTTTTCGGGCATCAGCCGGCCGGCGGCGATCATCATGTTGGCCAGCGGCTCCCGCAGTTCCCGGGCAGCCAGGGCATAGGCCTGCAGCTGGGGCTGGGAATCCTCCTGGTCCAGCGCAAATATATCAAAGCCGTCCATCCGGGAAACAGCGGCACCGAAGCTATGGCCTTCCACACAAATGGTCAGATACAAACAGCCAGATGTGAGGGCGGCGTATTCTTCAATTCCTGTTTCCAGAAGCGCTGCGACTGCTGTGCCGGCAGTGATCATACAGCTTCGGGCGGCTTGGTTAGCGTATGTTACGATGCCGTCAGTTACGGCAAAGACGGGACGGCTGATCAGATCCAGCATCACCGAATACTCGTGGGATTGTTCCATGTGGTTCCTCCTCTGGCATAGCATGCGCAGATTCCGGAAAAGTATCGGCGGTGTGTTTCGACACGATTCGACATTTTCCGTATGAGGCTATTCTAACGAATAACCGGCAAAATAGCAAGTCCAATCCTTAAAAGAGGTGAAAATTATGCATACAGATACAGGTCACCGCCAGCGTGTAAAAGACCGGTTCCGGAAAGAGGGCCTGGATAGCTTTGATGAGGTGCATGCGCTGGAACTGCTTTTGTTCTACGCGATACCGCGAATCGATACAAAGCCGCTGGCAAGAAGCCTGCTGGACCGGTTTGGTTCTTTTGCACTGGTGCTGGAGGCAACGCCGGAGGAATTAATGGCTGTTCCGGGTATGGGTGAGAATGGTGCGACCTTCCTGAGCCTGGTGACTGCCGCAGGCAGGTACTATCAGAAGTGCAGGACTGACCGGCCTGTGATATTGGACAGTGTGGAAAGGTATGGCAGCTACCTGTCGGATCTGTTTTTCGGCAGGCCCAATGAAACGGTGTTTGCCCTGTGCCTGGACGCGAAATGCAAGGTTTTGTGCTGCAGGGAAGTAGGCGAGGGGGATGTGAATTCCGCCAATGTACCCATCCGGCGGGTGGTGGGGATCGCTCTGGGTGTGAATGCCACCACAGTGATCCTGGCCCATAACCACCCCAGCGGCTTTGCGGTGCCATCCGCTGAGGATGTGGCAACAACGGAAAAACTGGCAGGCGCTCTGGGCCCGATGGATATTGTACTGGCGGATCATGTGGTGGTCTCAGACGGCGACTTTGTATCTATGGCCCAGTCAGGATGGTATGACCCACGGCAGTTTTGCCGGCTTGCGTGAGGTGAGGCTATGAATATCATTGTTTGTGTGGATGATGAAGGCGGCATGCTGTTTGGCGGCCGGCGGCAGAGCAAAGACAAAGTTCTGCGCGCCCAGGCAAGACGGCTGGCCCAGGGGCAGCCCCTGTGGATGAACGGTTATACTGCCCGGCAGTTTGCCGAAGATGGGTATGAGGTTGCCGAGGATGAAGCTTTTTTAGAAAACGCGCCGGAAAATGCCTGGTGCTTTGTAGAGAATGCGGATATCCGGCCCTTTGCGGATAAGATCCGGAAGGCAGCGGTGTACCGCTGGAACCGGCTGTATCCGTCGGATGTAAAGTTCCCCCTGGCCCTGTTTGAGGGAAGGTGGGAGCTGCTCAGTATGAGAGAGTTTGAGGGAAATTCCCATGAGCGGATCACAGAGGAGGTGTACGGCCTGTGAAAAAAACGGACTTTGCCTGGATGCGAAAAAGAAAAGGAAAACGCCTGTCAGCCACCGAATTGGTAGTTCTTCTGATTGTGGCGGTGGGCTGCTATATCTTTTACAATTATTACGGACCCGGGGCGGCTCCTCATGCGGTGAGTGTGGCGGATGTTCCTGCCTATGAGGGTTATGCCTATGTGGTCATCAACGAAAATCAGCCGTTGTTCAGCGACGGGGAACTGGTAACCGATTCCTACGAATTTTATTCAGAATTGGACTGGCTGGGCCGCTGCGGTTATGCTATGGCCTGTATTGGCCGGGATCTGATGCCTACCGGGGACCGGGAGAGTATCAGCTCCGTCAAACCCTCCGGCTGGGTACAGGCCCAGTATGATACCGTTGAGGGACGCAGCCTTTACAACCGCTGCCATTTGATCGGGTTCCAACTGACAGGGGAAAATGCCAACGAGCGCAATCTGATCACCGGTACCCGCTATCTGAATACCCAGGGCATGCTCCCTTATGAAAACATGGTCGCTGACTACATAAAGGAAACGGGAAACCATGTGCTCTACCGGGTCACACCTATTTACGAAGGGGATAATCTGGTGGCCAGCGGTGTGCAGATGGAAGGCTGGTCTGTGGAAGATCAGGGGGATGGTATCTGCTTCCATGTCTATGTGTATAATATCCAACCGGGTGTGGTCATTGATTATGCCACCGGCGAAAGCCGCCTGGAACAGGGCGGCGCGTAATAACAGGATTTCTCTTGACGCAGCCCCCGTGGAGTACCCGGGGGTTGCTTTTTTGCGCCGGAAATGACAGTTGGAAATTGACATTCCCTGTCGAAATTGGTATAATCATTCTGATTGTGACTGAAATGGGTGAGAGGAGATTACACACCATGTCGAGAGTCAAAAAAGTTTGGCTGGGATTGCTGACAACAGTGATCGCGGTTTGTTCTGTGGGCTTTCTTGCAGTGCTGGTGCTGAGTGTCGCGTTGACATCAGGAAACATGAATTCCACGGCTGTAACTAAGACGGTGGATGTAGCCATCATGGACCGTTATGACATGTATATGACCAATGCGGTCAGTAATGTTTTGGAGGGTGTTCTGGCCATTGACAAGGTATACTGGCTCAGCGATGATGACCAGGTGGCGCCGGAGCCGGACCAAAGCAAGTTTGGACAGGCCGATGACCCTGCTGCCATGCAGTGGTTTTTGGATGCGGCGCAGCCACTATTGGATGGACAGGACACTGTTTTCACGACAGAAACGAAACTGAAGCCTGGTACGAAGGTCCAGTATTATCTGGATGATACCATTATGGTCATCACCTGGAAACAGCCGATCGATAACTGCATCTACACCTTTAGTGAGGTAAAGATCGCCCATCCCAGTCAGTTCCGCCGGTTCCTGGCAGGCGGCGCGTTCGGCTCTCCCATTCAGCTGACCACCACGGAAATGGCCTCCAGTGTCAATGCGGTGGTAGCATCCAGCGGTGACTTCTACATGTTCCGGCGGCATGGCGTGATCGTATATGACGGTATCGTGCAGCGCTGTGATACCACCTATGTGGAAACCTGCTATATTACCGACCAGGGCGATATGCTGTTCTCCCGGCGGGGTGAGCTGGCAGATATAGAGAGCGCACAAGCCTTCGTGGATGAGAATAACATCCGGTTCAGTATGGCCTTTGGTCCGATCCTGATTGAAAACGGCGAGCCCACTGCCATCGACGGTTATATTCTGGGCGAGATTTACCAGGATTACTGCCGGGCGGGATTGTGCCAGATGGATGAACTGCACTATCTGCTGGTGGTAGCCAATACGGAGGCAGGATACCACAGCCGGCCAAATATTTTCGATTTCCAAAAAGCACTGATGCAGTTTGACTGTGAGATGGCCTACACGCTGGACGGCGGTCAGACGGCCGTTATCACTATGAATGACCAGTTGATTAACAATGTGGTCTACGGCTATCAGCGTAATATCAGCGATATTATTTATTTTGCTACTGCGATCCCGGATGGGAACTAACGAATTGTTTGGAGCGAAGCGAGTATGAAATGGATTGCAAAAATCATTGGCCTGATGTTTATCCTGGCCGGCATTCTGGTGGCGGGCTTTACGGTAGAAACCGCGAGAAATAATCTGGACAGTATTCCGATTTTGCTGGCACCGGTAGAGGAAGCGGAAGCCCAGGCCCAGGCGCTGATGGATGCGGTTGCGCAAGGGGATTACAGTGCTGCCGAAGGGCTGATTCTGGGAAATCCCAAGCTGGGTGTAGATCGGGAAGCCGCGGATACAGCAGGTATTATGATATGGGATGCCTTTGTGGACAGTTACAGCTATGAAATGGTCGGCGGCAGCTTTGCAACCGATTCCGGAATTGCCCAGAAAGTGAAGGCTACTTATCTGGACATCAGCAGCGTAACAAAGACACTCCGGGAAAGATCCCAGGCGCTTTTGGAGGAGCGGGTTGCCCAGGCAGAGAATCTGGATGATATCTATGATGAAAATTACGAGTACAAAGAGGAATTCGTCATGGAAGTGCTGAAGGATTCGGTGGCAGACGCTCTGAGAGAGGACGCGCAGATGACCGATACAGAATTTACCATCAACCTGGTCTACCGGGACGGTAAATGGGTCGTGGTGTCCGACAGCGCTTTGATGGCTGCGATTTCCGGCGGAATTGTGAAGTGAGGAAAGCGCAATGGTAATTGTGAAGAAAATTGGCCTGTGGTTTCTGAGCCTGACAGTTGCGGCAGCCAGCCTTGCGGTGACAGGGGCACTGCTGCTGAGTGTTACCCAAACCGCTGGCTCTGCCGAGGCGAAAGTGCCTGCGGCTGTGGATGTGGCCATTATGGACCGCTACGATATGTACATGACTAACCAGATCAGCAGCGCTTTGGATGGTGTGCTGGCAATCAAAAAGGTATACTGGCTCAGCGATGACGATAAAATCGCGCCGGAACCGAATCAGGCCTGTTACGGTACAGCCAACAGCCCTGCCGAGCTTGGCTGGCTGCTGGAAAAAGCAGCAGACCTTCTGGATGGGCAGGAGACCCTGTTCACTACGGATACGGTCATTGCCGAGGGGACACAGATCGACTACTACCTGGATGATACGATCCTGGCGATCATCTGGCGGCAGAACATTGACAACTGTTTATATACTGTCAGTGAGGTGAAGCTGGCTCACCCCAGCCAGTTCCGCCGGTTTTTGGCCGGTGGTGCCTATGGATCGGAAATTCAGCTTCTGACCACCGAGATGGCCAGCAGTGTCAATGCGGTGCTGGCTTCCAGCGGCGACTTTTATGCCAACCGCCGTCTGGGTGTGATCGTCTATGACGGTGTTGTGCAGCGGGTAGACAGCGAACTTCTGGAAACCTGTTATATCGACGACAACGGTGATATGTCTTTCAGTTACATTGGCCAGCTGCCGGATGTGGAGAGCGCCCAGAAATTTGTAGATGAGAACAATATCCGTTTCAGCATGGCCTTTGGCCCGGTGTTGGTAGAAAACGGCGTACCCAGACCCTATGCTGAGTATGCAGACTATGCAAGAGGCAAGCCCGATGAGGATCATTCCCGCATTGCCCTGTGTCAGAGAGGACCGCTGCATTACCTTATAGTCATCGCGGGACAGAGTCCCAAGGACAACTGCTACCGGCTGATCACAATGTCGGAATTCCAAAAGCACATTGTGGAATTTGGCTGTGATATGGCCTATACCCTGGACGGCGGGCAGACTGCTACTATGGTTATGAACGACCAGTTGATGAACCGGCCTTCCTATAACAGCCAGCGTGACATCAGTGATATCATCTATTTCGCTACGGCGATCCCGAACGGAGAGTAAGAGAATGGATCGAATTGCGTTTATTATTGGCGAGTCCTTTATTTTCTGGAGTTCCATTATTCTGGCCTTGGCAGCCTTGAGCGCCGCCTGCCTGTTTATTGGATTGCATCTGAGCCGTTCCTGCAACGGCATCGGCACTTTTATGGCAGTACCCCTGGCGTTTGTGTTTTCCATGGTCCTCAGCCGCCTGATCCATTGGTACTGCCGTACCGACAGCTACGCAAGCTTTGAAGCAGCCATGACGGACTATTCTACCGGCGGCTACGCGCTGCTGGGTGTGGTGATCGGCTGCATTCTGGCGGCCTGCCTTTTGCGGCTGATCCGGGTAACCAGGGATCTGCCCCAAATGCTGGACTGTATGGCGCTGGCCGGCGCTGCGGGTATCTGCATCGGCAGATGCAGCAGCTTTTTCAACAGCTCTGACCGGGGTAATATCCTGGAGGGTATTACGGCACTGCCCATGGTCTATCCTGTTACCAACAGCGTGACCGGTGGTGTGGAATACCGGTTTGCCACTTTTGTATTGCAGTCTGCGGTAGCCGGTGTCATCTTCGTGGCATTGCTGCTGTTCTGGCTGCTGATGAAGCGCAAGGGCAGGAACGGTGACACAGCTCTTATGTTCGCACTGCTGTACGGCGCCTCCCAGGCTATGTTTGACAGCACCCGGTACGATTCTTTGTATCTTCGCAGCAACGGTTTTGTGAGCCTCGTGCAGATCGCAGGCGCGGTAGGTGCGGCGCTGGCTATCGTATGGTTCTCCGTACGCCTGTGCAAGAGCCGCCGGTGGCGTTGGTGGTATCTGGCCCTGTGGATTCCTATTCTGGGTCTGCTGGGCGGCGCTGGCTACATGGAATACCATGTGCAGCGCCACGGTGACCAGGCGCAGTTTGCCTACACAGTTATGAGCGGCTGCCTGATCGGTGTGATCCTGTTGGGTATAGCCATCTACATTCTGGCAGTTACCGGTGAGAATCGGAATGACAGAAAGGCTGCCTTTGATGAGGCACTGCTGGCGCAGACGGAAGGAAATTCGGAAGAATCCGCTGAGATGGTTGCGGCCCAGTAAAAATTGTGGTATACTATAAAAAGACCGATAAATAAATAATTCGTCTGTAAGATTCTTTATCGTGTCTTACAGACGAATTTTTATGTCACGGAGGGAAGCGTATGGACTTTAAGCTGGTATCGGATTTTAAACCCACCGGCGATCAGCCGGAGGCAATTAAACAGTTGGTGTTCGGCGTGGAGAACGGCCTGCGGGAGCAGGTGCTGCTGGGTGTCACCGGCTCGGGCAAGACCTTTACCATGGCATCGGTGATCGAAAAGCTGAACCGGCCCACCCTGGTGCTGGCCCATAACAAGACCCTTGCTGCCCAGCTTTGCTCGGAGTTCCGGGAGTTTTTCCCGGATAACGCCGTGGAGTATTTCATTTCCTACTACGATTACTACCAGCCGGAAGCTTATATCGCCCATACGGACACCTATATCGAGAAGGATTCCTCTGTCAATGAGGAGATCGACCGGCTGCGCCACAGTGCCACCTCCGCGCTCTTTGAGCGGCGGGATGTGATCGTGGTATCCTCTGTCAGCTGCCTGTACGGCCTGGGTGATCCCATCGACTATAAGAGTATGGTCATCTCCCTGCGGGTGGGCAATGAGTACCCATTGGAAGCGGTGCTGCGCAAGCTGACGGAGATCCGTTATGAGCGAAACGACCTGGATTTCTCCCGAAACAAGTTCCGGCTCCGGGGTGATACTCTGGAGGTATATCCTGCCTATTGGTCGGGCAGAGCGATCCGCATTGAGTTTTTTGGTGACGAGATCGACAGGATCTCGGAGATCAATGCGGTCTCCGGCATGGTGGAGCGCTATGTGGACCATGTGGCCATTTACCCTGCCAGCCATTATGTGGCATCCAGAGAGAAGCTTCAGCGGGCCATGGAAGAGATTCGCCGGGAGTGTGACGAGCAGGTGGCCTGGTTCCGGGCCAATGACAAGCTGCTGGAAGCCCAACGGATCGCCCAGCGCACGGCCTATGACCTGGAAATGCTGACGGAGATCGGCTTCTGTAACGGCATTGAGAATTACTCCCGTGTTATACAGGGCAGAGCGCCGGGAACACCGCCTACGACACTTCTGGATTATTTCCCCGATGATTTTCTGCTGTTTGTGGATGAGAGCCATGTGACACTGCCCCAGTGCCGGGCTATGTATGCCGGTGACCGCAGCCGGAAAGATGCACTGGTCAATTACGGCTTCCGACTGCCCTCAGCCTACGATAACCGTCCGTTGAACTTTGGGGAATTTGACAGCAAGATCCACCAGGCGATCTATGTTTCCGCAACCCCTGCGGAGTATGAGCAGACCCGCTCAGCCCAAACCGTGGAACAGGTGATCCGTCCCACGGGCCTGCTTGACCCCATCGTGGAGGTGCGTCCCATTGAAGGGCAGATCGATAATCTGATCGGGGAGATCAACCAGCGCACAGCCAGAAACGAGCGGGTGCTGGTGACCACACTAACCAAGAAAATGGCGGAGGATCTGACGGTATATCTCCAGAAGGCGGGTATCAGGGTGCGCTATATGCACGCGGATATCGGGGCCATGGAGCGCATGGAGATCATCCGGGATCTGCGCATGGCAAAGTTGGATGTGCTGGTGGGCATCAACCTGCTTCGTGAAGGTTTGGACCTGCCGGAGGTCAGCCTGGTGGCAATTCTCGACGCGGACAAGGAGGGCTTCCTGCGCAGCGAGACCAGTTTGATCCAGACCATTGGCCGTGCCGCACGAAACGCCGATGGCAGGGTAATCATGTATGCCGATACAGTGACCCGCTCCATGCGGATCGCAATGGATGAAACGGCCCGCCGCCGGGAGATCCAGGATGCTTATAACAAGGCCAACGGCATCGTTCCCAAGACCATTATCAAGTCTGTCCGGGATCTGATCGAGATATCTTCGCCCACAGCCGAGCGTAAGGGCCACGCCGGTATCAAGATGACCAGGGCGGAAAAGGAGAAGGAGATTGCCCGCTTGGAAAAGCAGATGAAGGAAGCTGCCCGGATGATGGAGTACGAGTATGCCGCTATTTTGCGGGATCAGATCGTCGAACTCCGGGGCAACGGATTATGATAAAAAGACTGCCTGTGCGTTGGCACAGGCAGTTTTGCTATCCAATGTATTGAAACCGGGAGCCGTGGTATCCCTCACGGTCTACCGTTTCCTCCCACATGGAAGCGGGGCGCACCCAAAGTCCGCCTTCGCCGTACAGGGCTTTGTAAACCACCATAGGCTCCAGGGTTTCGGAATCTTTGGCAATGCCGATCAGTTCGTATTCGTTCCCTTTAAAATGGCGGTATCTTCCGGGCTTTAATTCCATAAGCTTCTCCTCTGATAAAGACGCGCCGGATATCCGGCGCGTCTTTGATTGGTTTATTTGGTTCCGTAGACCTGGCTGGCATCAAAGAGGTTGGCATACATGGCTGCGTTGTCCTTCAGGTTACTGCCGGTAACCATGATGCGGCCCATGCGGATAGTGTTATCCGTAATGCTCATCCAGGGGCTGCTGTTGTAACACATGCCCATATAGTATTTGAAGCCGGCACTGTAAAGCTCCTCATACTTTTTGTTGCTGCCGTAGGCTTCCTTGCCGTCGTCAACATCGCCGCTGCGCGCGTAAGCAAGGATCTCGGTCTCACCCAGAAGCGGCGTGACAGCGGATTCCCAGCTCGCCAGGTCATCCTGCATATCCTGAAGCGCCAGCTTCTTGTAGGAAACATTCCCGTAGGTATTGCTTGCCAGGGTATAACCCTTCTCCCGCAGAGCGTTGACGACCTTGGTGATGTTGGCGGTATCCTCCAGAGGATAACCGAACAGACCCTGGTAACCGGTCACAGCCAGGACAGCCCGGGCGCCTTTGAAGGAGAAACCGGGGTTGGCTTCAATGAAGCTTTCCAGCAGAGGCACAAAGTCGTAAGCGCCGGTGTAGCTTTCACCGCCGTTGGGGGTCACCTTTGTGGAGAAGCTGCCGTCCTCATTGGCAATCAGTGGGTTTTCATAGCCATTGGACAAGCACTGAAGCAGTACAATGGGCTTTTTGCCTTCGGGCAGGCGCAGATCGTTCTTGACGATGAGCGCAGAGCCATCCTCGGCCTCGGTGGTAGTGAAGATATCGTCCAGATCTACCAGCATATAGCCGTTGTTGTATAGCTGCTGCAGAATTGCGGTGAATTCCGCGCAGGATATGTACAGTAAACGGTTGTCAACGCCTGCATCACCGGTGAAGCCGCCAACAGGATCAACGATCAGCTTGTTGAAGGAAAGGAAGGGGATCTTGGTGGGATCTTCCCATGCAACGAGCGTGTTTTCTCCGTTCTCATAGGTCTGGCGCAGGGTAAGGAGGGCGGGGAAATCGCTAATGTTTCCGGAGAAGGAATCCAGCACTTCGATGGCCTTTTCAAAATCGCAGGAGGCGGCATACTTTTCAGATTCCACCATCAGCGCCGCGGCTTCTGCTTCCCAGTCCAACTGCTGCTGGGCGATAGAGGATTCGATTGCCAGACTCTCCTGCCGCGCGGCCTCCCGCTTTTCGTTGGCGCGTTTTACAGAACCAACAGCGAAGATGATAAACAGAATAATCAAAAGGACGACTACCAGCAGGGGCATATAGGCCCTGATGAAGCGCTTTACAGGATTGCGTTTTTTGCGCCGGGGATTGGGCCGGCGGGGAGCGGCATGATCCATATTGTTCCTATTTTCCATAGCGGTTCCAACCTTTCTACATTTTGTTACATCCATTGTACACGCATCTCCGGGAAAAAGCAAGTAAAAAGCCGGACAGCGGCGGCTGTCCGGCGAAAAAAGTTTCTTAAGATTCATTAAATGTAGCGAATGGAGATCTCGCCGAAGCTGGCATTGGCTTCCAAGATGATGGTTCCGGCCGCTTCCTGGTCGGGATGACCGTTTATGTTAATATCCCCGAAGGCAGTAGAGGTAATGAGCTTGACATGATAGCGGCGGGGCACAAGAACGGTCAGCTCACCAAAACTGCAGTTTGCTTCAATGCGGCAGGTGTCCGCAACAGCCTCAACGCCAGACAGGTCTATCTCGTAGTCACCAAAACTGGTGCTGATGTTTCCGCAGCGAAGCAGGGGGAGAGAAACAAATTTTGAAGATTCCCCAAAGCAGGCGTTCATTTCAAAGCTTTCTCCATCTGCATGATAGCTGTCTTTCTTTTTGCCGTCTTGTTTTACAGTAAAACGGGGCTTGCGGGGCTTTTTGCATGCATCCACCAACAGACTCAGACCGAATACTACCAAGATAATAGGAAATACCAGTTCGCCGCCCAGTGAGAAGGGAAGTAACTGCCAGTGGTCCAGAATGAAATATCCGCCGAACAGGGCGCAGCCCAGACCGACAAAGGAAAATTTGGAGAAAAGACCTGAGATGCCGAAGATCAGCAGTGCCGCAGGCCATGCAGCGCTCCAAAAGCTGATCTCACGGGACAAAACCTTCGCAAGGATTAACTGAATGCCTACTGCAAGGACCAGAAAACCAAAGCCAAGAGTCCCTGTTTTACTGCTGTCCAAAGAGAACTCCCAGTCGCCTTTCTGAATATGGAACAGACCCGGATCCTCTTTTTCGTCTACGACCTCTGATTCATATACAGGCTCCTGCGGTGCAGTCCCGAGAAGGGCATCGGTGGTAATGCCAAAGATCTCTGCCAGTTTGGGAAGCATGGAAATGTCGGGGCAGGATTGGTCGTTTTCCCATTTGCTTACCGCCTGTGCGGTCACGCCCAGCTTTTCCGCAAGCTGATCCTGGGTAAGACCCAGCCGTTTGCGGTGCTGTACGATCCGTTTTCCAAGTGTTTGCGCCATAGGGTTACCTCCTTGAACTCTTTGCTCCTATCATGCCATAAACCCGGGCAAAAAGCTATCAATTATTCGTTAATATTTATACAAAAATTCTTCAACCACCCGTTGAGCTGTACTCAACGGGTGGTTGAATATGGTTTCTCTTGCAATCTTATGTGTGTTGGGATATAATTGCGGTAAATAAACAGCGGAGGAAACCCTATGGAGAAGATTACCAGCTTTACCATTGACCATATCAAGCTGCAGCCGGGCCTGTATGTATCCAGAAAAGACCGGGTTGGGGCGGAAACGGTCACCACCTTTGACCTGCGGCTCACCAGCCCCAATGAAGAGCCGGTTATGAATACTGCCGAAATGCATACCATCGAGCATCTGGCGGCAACCTATCTGCGTAACGAACCGGACTGGAAGGACAAGGTCCTGTATTTCGGCCCCATGGGCTGCCGCACCGGATTCTACCTGTTGCTGGCGGGGGATTATGAATCCCGGGATGTAGTAGCGCTGGCAGGGGATTGCTTCCGGTTTGTCCGGGATTTCCAGGGTGAGATTCCCGGTGCCAGTGCCCGGGACTGCGGCAATTATCTGGATATGAACCTGCCCATGGCAAATTACTGGGGCAGACGCTATGCGGCCCTTTTGGAGAACATTACACAAGACCGGCTGGTCTACCCGGAGTAAGGAGAGAAAGTATGAAGCTTGGAATCATCGGTGCGATGGAGCAGGAAGTGGAAACACTGCTGGGCCTGCTGGAAAATAAAAAAGAGGCTGTCCGTACGGGCAGTACCTATTATGAAGGGTCACTGAATGGCCTGGAGGTAGTGGTGGTCCAGTGTGGTATCGGTAAGGTCAACGCGGCGCTGTGTGTGCAGGTGCTGTGCGACTGCTATGGTGTGACCCATGTGGTCAATACGGGCATCGCCGGATCTCTCTGTCCGGAACTGGATATCGGTGACTTGGTGATCAGCAGCGATGCCATGTACCACGATGTGGACTGCGCCCACTTTGGCTATACCATGGGTCAGATGCCCGGTATGCCCGTGACCTATGAAGCGGATCAAACAATGGTTGAGCTGGCATTCGCCGCAGCCGAAGAGGTGAACCCCGGCCATACCCGTACCGGCAGGATCGCCAGCGGAGATCAGTTTGTAGCGGAAAAGGCATTGAAAGAAAAGATTATTTCTGTTACCGGGGCTTTGTGCACGGAAATGGAGGGCGCTGCCATTGCCCAGGCGGCCTACCGCAACGGCATTCCCTTTGTGATCATCCGGGCCATTTCCGATAAGGCTGACGACAGCGCCGAAATGGATTATCCCACCTTTGAGCGCATCGCGGCCCACCGCTGCGCCGCTGTAACACAGGATTTCGTGTCGCGCATGAAAGCAGAATAAGGAGAGGGTGTGTCCCATGGGACACACCCTTCAGTCTGTCAAAAAACTTGTTTTTTGACAGACTGATAGAGGTCAAAGGAGCCGCTAAGACAAGCAACTCGCTCCCGTCGGCGTACAGGTGGTACGGTAGGGAGCGAGTTGTGCAGTAAGTCAAAAAGCCTTGCGCAGCAAGCTTTTTCACCCCTCATCCGTCAAAAATCAAAGATTTTTGCCACCTTCCCCCCAGGGGGGGGAAGGCTTCACTCAAAGACATTTGGATTATTTCGCTTTTTGACGATTGGCGGCTTTTTTGACACTCTGAAGAGAGCTGTTGCAGCATTGTGCAACAGCTCCTTTTCGTTATTTCTGACGGTAATGGGCCAGGAAATCTGCCAGCTTGTCGGTGGCAATCTTCAAGTCCTCCACTCTGGGCAGGTAGACCAGACGGAAATGGTCCGGCTG
>JAZKYA010000071.1:0-2400 GCA_045611945.1 Faecousia sp.
GTGAATGGTTTTTATCCATTGGCCCGAAAGATTTTGACGGGGATAGAGTTCGATTTTCTCTATCAACTCTTTAATGAGCAGCTTGCTGCTACTTTCATAACTATTGAACCTCCGTTCTTGTGGTTTTGGAGGTAATATAGACGATTTTCTGCTGCAAAGCGACAGAAGGGCTCAAAGCCCATTCTGACACTCCGCATCAGAACATTTGAGGTCTGCCGACAGCTTTTAGACTGTAAAGGCAGACTGTTACAATGGATTTACTTTTGTTGTCTTCTGTGATATGATATGTCCATACTAAGAAATGGAGGTTGTCTATATGGTTAGACTTCGTTCTTCCTTCTAATCGATAGAAGGAAAATTTGATAATCCTTCTATCGTTTGCAAAAACATAGGAGGTAAATATGAAAAAATACGAATATAGAAACCGCCGCTATTTTGCGGGCGCATTGATTTCAATCCTTTGCAGTAATCTTTTTGCCGTTTCCTTGCAATTTTTCAAGGGAGATGTGTTGGACTATGCAGTCGCAGGAGATGTAAACAGCACTGTCCTATACGGTGCATTGCTGATTGCCTTTATTCTGTGCGAGGTCTTCCTCTACTTTGTCCACAAACGGCTATCTGCAAAGTTTGTAGTCGGATGCACCAGAAACTTAAAGCAAGACATTTTTGCCAGCATCTTCTCCCGAAGCTATGTTTCGTTCAAGGAACATCCTCAGGGAGAGTATCTGTCAAAGTACTCCAACGAAGCAGACACAATCAAAAACCGTCGGTTCAGCATGCTCCCTATGTTCTGGGACATCTTGTCCAAGATTGTTTTTGTGAGTATCGCATTGTTTCTGCTGGATTGGCGAATTGCCATCATCACGATTGCTTTGCTGACAACACCGCTATACATTCCGAAGCTGATTGAAAAGCCGCTGCAAAATGCCCAGGCTGAGTCAATCAATGCGGTGGAGCACGCTCTGTCCCGAGCAACAGATTTACTGTCTGGTTTCGAGGTTATTAAGAACTTTTCGGCAGAACATGCAATCATTTCGAGATTCCATTCGGTCAACGATCATGCATCGGATAAATGCTTGCAGGAAGAACAACTCAGCGCAGTTGCCCAGCTGATTACAACCTTGATTTCCTATTTGTCCTATTTCATCGTGTTGGCTTGCTCTGCTTGGCTGGTATGGAGTGGGGATTTCTCTGCTGGTGACTTCTTTGTGGCAATCGGCATGATTGACCAACTGTCCTATCCCTTGATTTCCTTGGCAGGCATTACACGGCAGCTGATAGCAATCCGTCCCACTTGCCAAATGATGGAGACATTCCTTGAAGACACTAACCCACTTCAAGAAGTAAATCGGGCAGATACACTCAACCAATGCATTCAGTTCCGTGGTGTCGATTTTGCATATGATGCCAGCACACCCATTCTGAGCGGTTTCAATCTGACCATTGAAAAAGGAAAGCGGTATCTCTTGCAAGGCCCTAGCGGTTGCGGAAAGACAACAGCCGTCAATTTGCTGCTGCGGTATTATGATGCTACTAATGGCTCTATTTTTATTGATGGACAGAACATCAATGCTTTTGACAGCACATATGGGTTCATGACCGTCGTTCGTCAGGAAGCCACTTTGTTCAATGACACCTTGAGAAACAATTTGACCATGTATCAATCTGTGCCAGATGCAGAATTGCTGTCTGTTGTTAATTCAGTTGGCCTGGAAAAGTACGCATCGGTTGAAATGCTGGACAGCATGGTTTCTGAGGATGGAAGCAATTTCTCTGGTGGTGAGAAGAAACGAATCTGTCTTGCCCGTGCATTGTTGCGGCATACAGATGTGCTGATACTGGACGAGCCGTTGGCGAACTTGGATGCAGCAACTGCCGAGAAAATCGAAGACTTGTTATTGTCCATCAAAAATAAGACACTCCTTGTGGTATCACACCAGTTCACCGCAGAAAAGCTATCTGCTTTTGATTCGGTAATAAACTTCAATATGGCTAACAGTTAACCAAATTCCAATTTGACCGACAGTTGTTCCGTTCCAAACAAAAACCCTGCGCAGTTTCCTAGTAGAACTGTGCAGGGTTTGTTATTTATAGGATCTCGAGGATCTCGCCGATGTAGAGCTTGTGGGCAGGCTCGGAGCCGTAGAATTTGCGGATGACCTCGGGGGTGAAGTTCTCGGTCTTCATGTCCTGGGCGAAGAGCTTGCGGCACAGAAGGGTGCGCCGTGCCTGCTGATAGGTGACGGTCTCGCCGCAGCTTACAGGGGTCAGCCCAGCCTCGGCATCCTTGTCACAGTCCCGGCCGGATTTGCTGCCCATAATGTTCAGCGCCTGGCGGCACTCGTCGGGATAGAACGAGACGGTGAAATACTCGTTGTTTTCAAAGTAGCCGTAGGTGTG
>JAZKYA010000072.1:0-12270 GCA_045611945.1 Faecousia sp.
AGAATGTATGCATCCTGCTGCTCCCCATCCCCGGCTATCAGACCGGGGATGTAACCGTAGTTAATGGGATAAACCATGTCACCGTGACAGTATCCAATGGGACGGTCTACTACAACATGGACATGCTTTCCCAGGTAGCTGTGTATCATCTGATCCCTTGTATTCATTTCATACTGCATAAACATTTTCCCCCTATCCGTAACCCATTGTTAGGAATAGTGCCTGGTACCACATTCCCAGTTTCTTTTGAGGATGAAAAAACCGCCTCAAAAGGCGGTTTTTCTATGGTGGAGACTAATGGACTCGAACCATCGACCTCCTGCGTGTGAAGCAGGCGCTCTAACCAGCTGAGCTAAGCCTCCATTTGGAACAGGTTAGATTATACCATATTTTCACGGAAAGTCAATACCTGTTTCCGGGTTTTATCTTCCTGATTTTAACCGATGGGACGCAGCTCCACAGTTTCCAGAACCGTCAGCCCACAATGCCGGACCATGGCCTGCGCCTGGGACAACGCCGCTTCATTCGGAATCGCGGAAGGCGAATGGGCATCGCAGCCAAAGATGCATTGGCAGTTTTCCTCTCCTGCCATCTGCCAGAACCGCCGGTCAGGATAATTCCTCCCCATGCTCAGACCGGCCAGATTGATCTCCAGAGGAAGGCCGCAGTCTTTTGCCTCACGGCACAGCCGACGCATATGAGTTTCATATACCCGGTCATCACCGGTAAAGTTCAGCAAATCCGGGTGCGCCACATAGGTAAACAGGCCCGTGTGCATAGCATCGATCACCTGATCGCAGTAACGCCGCAAGTAGGTCTCATCCCCTGTCGGACGTCCGCAATAAGATTCACCGATCTCATTACCCACCCAGTGCTGGCCAAGAAGAAAGTATTCGATCCCCTGGTCACGAAGCCTGGACAGCAGTTCCCTAAAGTAAGCAGGATAATACTCCACCTCCAGGCCCAGATGGACCTGCAGCCTGTTGGCGTACCGCTCTTGCACATTGCGAACAGAATTGCAGTATTCTTCCAACTGGTCAGGGAACATCCGCATGGTGCTGTAATAATCTCCGGGGAACCAGTACGGTGTATGGTCGGAGAATCCCAGGATTTTTAATCCGCCATCCACAGCAGCTTGTGCATACGCCTCTTCTGATCCGGACGCATGGCGGCACCGGGGCGTATGGGTATGGTAGTTGGCAATCATAGGCTTCTCCTTTTCATATTTCTCTTGGCGGAAGATAAATCATCTGTTATTGTATAAGCAAGGATGTGGTTTTATGGAATACAAAAACATGGTGCCTGGTGTGTTCCTGGCAAGACCCAATCGCTTTATTGCCCATATTGCGATTGATGGGCAGACAGAGGTCTGCCATGTGAAGAACACCGGCAGATGCCGGGAACTGCTGATCCCCGGCGTGCAGGTTTGGTGTCAGCGAACGGATAACCCCATCAGAAAGACTCAATATGATCTGATCGCCGTACAGAAAGGCAGCAGGCTCATCAACATGGATTCCCAGGCCCCCAATGCCGCAGTAAAGGAATGGCTGCTGGGCGGCGGTTTGGGAAAGATCGAAAACCTGAAACCGGAAAGCGTTCACGGCAGCTCCCGCTTCGATTTCTCTTTCACAAAAGGCGGTAGGCCGTGCCTGCTGGAGGTGAAGGGCGTCACTTTAGAAGATGACGGTGTCTGCGCGTTCCCGGATGCTCCCACAGAGCGGGGAACAAAGCATCTGCGCCATTTGGCCCAGGCAGCCAAGGACGGGTACGGCGCTTATGTGCTGTTCGTGATTCAGATGGCCGATGCAGCTTATCTGCATCCCAACGACGCTACTGACCCGGCGTTTGGCGCTGCCCTGCGGGAAGCCGCCGCGGCAGGTGTCACTGTACTGGCAATGGACTGCTTGGTTACCGAATGCAGTATGACGATTCAAAGTCCCATCGCCGTAAAACTGTAAGGAAACTGTCAGTTTTCATCCAGCGTTGACAGCAGCGCTTCCAGTTGGGTTATAGACTCAATCTCGTAATCGGCAGGAATCTCCGCATTGGCGGGATTATGGCCCGGATTGACCCAGCAGGTCTTCATACCCGCGTTGATGCCGCCCAGGATATCGGATGTGAGGCTGTCACCGACCATCATGGCCTTTTGAGGATCGTAGCCAGGAATCTGGGCTGTGGCTCTATCAAAGAATTCTTTGGCAGGCTTATTGGCGTCCAGCTCCTGGGATACAAATACCTTTTCAAAAAAACGGTACAAATTGGCGCTGGTCATACGGCCCTGCTGGACAGAAGCTGTACCGTTACTGGCCAGGAATAGCCGGTATTTTTTTGACAGCGCATCCACCGCTTCCTCCGCGCCGGGCAGAAAATAGTGGTCGATGGAGAGATTCTTTTCATAGGCTCTTGCCACAGGCGTACCGTCGCACACGATATCATGCTCGGCAAACAGCAGTTCGAACCGCCTGACCAACACCTGTTCCCGGACCCACTGGCCCAGTTCCAGCTTGTGCCAGCATTCCTTATTGATCTGGTGGTATCGTGCCAGCACTTTCTCCGTAGGCTCGATACCAAACTGACGGAAGGTCTTGCTGATAGCGATTTTCTCAGCCTTATGGAAATCCAGGATGGTATCATCCAGGTCCAAAAACAAAAATTCGATCATTTTCCTTTCCTCCTGGCGATCTCATTGGCAATCATGGCAAAAGCCGGGATATCCAGAGTCTCACCACGGACATTGTCATCAAAACCGCAGGCTGCCAGCACCTCAGCCGCTCCATTCTTTCCCAACTCCGGGAATCCGGAAGCAAGTCCGTTGCTCAGCTTCTTACGGCGCATGGCAAAACTGGCCCGCACAGTTCGGAAGAAAATATCCTTGTCTATCACTTGCCATGGAAGGGTCCTGCGGCAGCGGAGGCTGATCACTGCGGAGGTCACCTTGGGCTGCGGCAGAAAACACCCGGCAGGCACATCAAATAAGATCTCCGGCTCGGCGTAATACTGACAGAATACCGTAAAAGCGCTGTAGTCAGCCGTGCCGGGCTTTGAGGCGATCCGCTGAGCAACCTCCTTCTGTACCATAACTGTTACAGAATCAAAGCACTCCGCCTCCAGCAGCGCTGTGAGAATGGGCGATGTAATATAGTACGGCAGGTTAGCACAGGCCATAGGCCGCAGGCCGGCAAATTTCTCCCGCACCAGTGCTGCCACATTCTGCTTCAGCACATCATCCCAAAGGATCTCAAGGTTAGAAAACTCTCCAACCGTCATTTCCAGGATGGGCTTCAGACGCGTGTCCAGCTCCACAGCACAGACCTTTCCTGCCCGCAGGGCAAGCTGCTGTGTCAGCGGTCCGATGCCCGGGCCGATCTCCATAACGCCCGCGGAGGCATCCACCCCCGCTTCTTCGGCAATACGCTCCGGCACCCATGAAGAAATCAGGAAATTCTGGCCCTTGGCCTTGGAAAAATGGAAGCCGTGCTCGGCAAGCAATGGCTTCATCACATGGATATTACAAACATCGATCATAAAAAATCCGCCTTTCTTCGGTAAGTATACCAAAAGAAAGACGGATTTGCAATTACAAAAGAAAGATTATCCCAGGAAGTATATCGTGACACCGCGCACACCAAAGTTCATGCAAGCCTGAACAGTAGAGAAATACAGGTCCACCCTGTTCTCCTTAATGGAGCTGCCAGTATCCTCAGCGCAGGCAACACCGTAGACATATTCGCCATCGTTGCTGATAATGAACATTCGGGTTCCCAGAGGGATCACGGAGGGGTCTACCGCAACGGTACCGGTATGTACGGTAGTTCCGGTGGCGGTAATCATATCACAGCCTGCATCAAAGTGGCTGTAGGCAGTACCAACTGCCTGCATTGTGTCGGTGTAGGTCAGCACCTCACCGGTGGGCAGGATGATGTGGCGGTCGGTGATGACCAGCTCGTCTGCAGCCTTTTCAGCGGGCAGCGGCTCTCCGCCGACGCCAACAGCGATGACCTCGCTGACAGGCTGCTCGATGACAGTCTGCTCCAGTACGGTTCGGTTGGTTTCCTTGCCGTCTACATAGACCACATTGGCTGTGCAGAGCATCTGACCGTCCTTACCTTCAGTTACCACCAGCGTAGTACCGGCAGGCATGGAATAGTCATTGTAATAAGTAACATCATGGGCAATGGCAGTGGTATAGGTCTGGACATCCTGCACTGTACGCGACAGGGTGATGACCATGCCGCTGTGGGTATCCATTTCCAGCGGTACGGATACAGCAACATGACCCTCCAGAGAAATACTCAGCCTGCTTAGCAGCTCACCTACCGTTTCATCCGTCGTGGTGACTTCCAGAAGCTCCCCGCCGTTATCAATAGTAACGGTATGGCTGCGCTGCACCGTAATTTCCGAAACGCCGATGCCGGTTTGCGTAGTATAGGTATCATCCGCGCCAAGTGCCAATCCGGCCTCATTCAGAACCGCAGCAGGATCTGTGGCTGAAGATGTATGCACCAGAACCCGGCTGCCATCGTTGATGACATAGGTGGTCTGCGCAAAAACCGTCTGTGACAGAAGCAGCAGTACGACCAGTGGGATCACCAGGACTGCCATACGGATGAAAGGATTCTTTCTCTTTACCATATTTTGTTTGCGTTCTTGCATGGAAGGTACCTCCTTTCGCAATATGTAGTAGCCGTAATATTATAGTATCGATTAGTTACAAAATATTACACCCAATTCTTTTAACAAGAATTTGCACTCATTATAACAAATATTTTAGAAAAGTCAAGCTTTTCTACCAAAACTCACAAAAACGACAACTTTTTGCAATTTTTCATTTTTTCTATTATGTCAACCATCCTCCCAAATATCTGGTGTTTTTCTCTTTTCTGACACAATATATTGTAAATTAGTTACATTTGTTGACATAATTCGGCGAATTATGTAACCTCCTTGCTGATCTCCTATTCACTGTGTTATGACTACCTATTCTCCTCCATTTTGCCCTGTAAAGCACCACAAAAAGGAATCGTTTCGCTCCACAGCAGCGTTTTTTCATAACACCCATAGAAACTGGGGATTGACTTTCCCAATGTTCTGTGTTAGATTTCATGTATAATAGAAAGGCTGTGATGAAGACACGCGCCCTTGGTAAGCTGCCCAGAGAGGAGCCGGTTGGTGAGAAGGTTCCGCAACCCTGCCATGAGCGATACCACTTCTGAGCCGTCTGCCGGAAATGGCTGACCGGGCACGCCCGTTAAAGCGTCAATGAGTGACGGCTTTGTCCGTAACCAGGGTGGAACCGTGGAATACATTTGTATCCCACCCCTGATTTTTCAGGGGGTGGGTTTTTTGTCGTCTCTGAAAGCATCTTTTCTACACAACGGCAGTTCTTTTGCCCCAACTCATCATTTTGAATCCCTTGAAATACACAAAGTATTCCTGCGGTTTCAGAACTTGATTTGCGGCAAAACTCCTTGCCGTATGTACGAAACCTGCTTTTGCGAGCCGACTTTCCCTCTCCCAAATAAAAAGGAGGAAAATGCTATGTCCGAAAAAAACCTGTATACCTTTGAAAACCCCGAGTACCGCAAGACCTTCTGGCACACCAGCTCCCATGTAATGGCCCAGGCCGTCAAGCGGCTGTGGCCCGAAGTACAGCTTGCCATCGGTCCTGCCATCGACGAGGGCTGGTATTACGACTTTGATGCCCCCTTCTCCTTCACTCCTGATCACCTGTCCCAGATCGAGGCTGAAATGAAGAAGATCGTGAAGGAGCGCATCCGACTGGAGCGCAGCGAGCTGCCCCGGGCCGAGGCCATCGCCTGGGCAGAGGCCCACAACGAGCCTTACAAGAAGGAGCTGATCGAGGACCTGCCCGAGGATGCCGTTATCAGCTTCTATACCCAGGGCGAGTTCACCGATTTGTGCGCCGGACCCCATCTGGACCACACCGGCCGTCTGCGCCACAACGGTTTTAAGCTGACCAAGAGCTGCGGTGCCTACTGGCGCGGCGACAGCAACCGCAAGATGCTGCAGCGCATCTACGGCATCGGTTTCCCCAGCAAAGACGAGCTGGACGCATATCTGGAAGCCCAGGCCGAAGCGCTGAAGCGTGACCACAACAAGCTGGGCCGCGAACTGGAGTTCTTCACAACTGTAGAAGAGATCGGCCAGGGCCTGCCCATATTGCTTCCCAAGGGCGCAAGAGTGATTCAGACCCTGCAGCGCTGGATCGAGGACGAAGAGCAGAAGCGTGGCTACCTGCTGACCAAAACCCCTCTGATGGCCAAATCCGATCTGTACAAGATCTCCGGCCACTGGGATCACTACCGGGACGGCATGTTCATTCTGGGTGATCCCGAGGATGAAACTAAGGAGTGCTTTGCTCTGCGTCCCATGACCTGTCCCTTCCAGTATCAGGTCTATCTGAACCGCGCCCGCTCCTACCGGGATCTGCCCATGCGTTTGGGAGAGACCTCTACCCTGTTCCGTAATGAGGATTCCGGCGAGATGCACGGTTTGATCCGTGTTCGCCAGTTCACCATTTCCGAAGGCCACCTGGTCCTGCGTCCCGAGCAGCTCGAAGAGGAGTTCCGGGGCTGCCTGGAGCTGGCAAAATATGTTTTGGAAACTGTCGGCATGCTGGAAAACTGTTCCTTCCGCTTCTCCCAGTGGGATCCCGCAAGAGCCGGCATCAAGTATGAAGGTACTGCCGAGCAGTGGGAGGAAGCCCAGCGTGTCATGGGTGAGATCCTGGACAATCTGGGTGTCGAATATGAGATCGGTATTGACGAAGCCGCCTTCTACGGTCCTAAGCTGGATATCCAGTATAAGAATGTATTTGGCAAGGAAGATACCATTGTCACCATCCAGATCGATATGCTGCTTGCCCAGAAGTTCGGCATGGAATACACCGATGCTGACGGTCAGAAAAAGACCCCCTACATTATCCACCGTACTTCTCTGGGCTGCTACGAGCGTACTTTGGCTTACCTCATTGAGCGCTATGCCGGCGCGCTGCCCCTGTGGATGATGCCCACCCAGGTCAAGGTCCTGCCCATCACCGACCGTGCTCACCAGTACGCCAAGGAACTGGCTGAAAAGCTGAATGCGCTGAACATCCATGCAGAGACCGACTGCCGCAGTGAAAAGCTGGGCTACAAGATCCGCGAGGCGCAGCTGCAGAAGATCCCCTATATGCTGGTCATCGGTGACCGGGATATGGAAAACGGCACTGTTTCCGTCCGTACCCGCAAGGGTGACGATTTGGGCGCAATGACCCCCGATGCTTTCATCTCTAAGTGTCTCACAGAGATCGCTTCCAAGAGCAAGGAAGTATAAGTTTTTCTTAAATCGCAAGCCGCCCGGGTACGGGCGGCTTGTTTTCTTTTACGATATATGCTAATATGATGACAGCCAAGAAGCAGGGAGGTGCCTATGAAACAGACAAAAAAAGCATCATGGGCGAATGCGTTCCGCTGGTTTGCCATGATTCCACTGGCACTGGCAGCATTTTTCTTCAAATTCATGATGGCAGGTTACGGCTTCACCGCACTGGTGCTTTGTGGTATCATCGCCATTCTGCTGTTTTACAATCTGATGAACATTCTCTCTCCCAGATTTCCAAAACAGGTCAAGCTGGTGCGTCGCATAGTTTCCGTATGCCTGTGCATCGGCTTGCTGATCGCCGCTGTAACAGAAGGTTTTATCATTGCCGCCAGTTTGGGTGACCCCCAGGAACACTGCCAATACATTGTAGTGTTAGGCGCGAAGGTCCGCCATGACGGGCCTTCCGTATCTCTGATGGACCGGATCCGCGGCGCTTACGATTACATGACTGCGCATCCCGATGTGATTGCTGTAGTTTCTGGCGGACAGGGACATGATGAGCCCATGAGCGAGGCCCAGTGCATGTATGAACAGCTTGTTGCCATGGGTATCGACAAGGAGCGGATATGGCTTGAAGATCAGGCTGCCTCCACCTGGGCTAACCTAAATTATTCTTTGGACCTGATCGAATCACGAACCGGTAAACGGCCCGAAAGGCTGGGTGTGGTATCCAGCGAATACCATATGCTTCGGGTTGGGATGCAGGCCAAGGACTGCGGCATTGATCCAGTCAGGATTCCCGCCCGCACATCCCTGATCTCCCAACGCGTCAACCACTTCATGCGGGAAGTGGCCGGCGTATGGCATTACATTGTTTTAGGAGGACAATATGATTAACAAGGGTTACGCTGATTTTGCCTGGGAGCAGACCGCCCAGCTATTATCCATCGACTCCCCTACCGGTTTTACCAAATACGCAGCCGTGTGGGTAAAGGGCGCCTTTGAGTCCCTGGGTTTCCCTGCTGCCCTCACCACCAAGGGCGGTGTCCTTGTAGATCTGGGCGGTGAGGATGCAACCAACGGTCTGATGCTGGCAGCCCATACCGATACTTTAGGCGCTATGGTAGCCGTCATCAAGGGCAGCGGCCGTCTGAAAGTGACACCCCTGGGCGGTATGAATCCCAATAATGCCGAAGCTGAAAATGTAAGAATTTATACCCGCAGCGGCAAAATCATCGAAGGCACCTGCCAGCTTTGCAACGCCTCTGTCCATGTCAACGGAGATTATTCCTCTGCAAAACGGAGCTGGGATACCATGGAGATCGTTCTGGACGAGGATGTATCCTGCGCCGCAGATGTTAAAAAGCTGGGCATCGAGGTAGGTGACATTGTCTGCTTTGATCCCCGGATCCGCCGTACTGCCTCTGGTTATCTCAAGAGCCGTTTTCTGGATGACAAACTAAGTGTGGGCATCCTGTTGGGTTTTGCCAAGTATATTGCCGATAATGCCATCGCACTGCCCAGAAAAACCTATATCCATGTGACCGTCTATGAGGAGGTAGGCCACGGCGGCAGCGGCACTGTCCCCTCCGGTGTTACTGAAGCCATCTCCGTGGATATGGGCTGTGTTGGCGACGGACTGCAATGCACGGAAAAGCAGGTATCCATCTGTGCCAAGGACAGCGGCGGTCCTTACAGCTATGAAGTGACCGGAAAGCTCATCGAAGCCGCCAAAAAAATGGAGGCCGACTACGCAGTAGATGTGTATCCCCACTACGGCTCCGATGTGGAAGCCACCCTGCGGGCAGGCTTTGACATCCGCCATGGGCTCATTGGCTCCGGTGTCTATGCCAGCCACGGCTATGAGCGCAGCCACATCGACGGTGTGTATAACACTTTGAAGGTCCTGACTGGTTACCTGAATATTTAAGCAAAAAGGGCTGCACCGGCGGTGCAGCCCTTTTACAATATATGCTTAGTAGTTCTCTGCGTGGACCTCAAAATAGGCCTTGGGGTGCGCGCAGGTGGGGCAAAGCTCAGGCGCCTTTGTGCCTACAACCAGGTGGCCGCAGTTGCGGCATTCCCAGACCTTGACCTCGCTCTTAGCAAAGACCTCAGCGGTCTCCACATTCTGCAACAGCTTGCGGTAGCGCTCCTCATGGTGCTTCTCGATAGCGGCGACCATACGGAACTTAGCTGCCAGCTCGATAAAGCCCTCCTCCTCGGCGGTCTTGGCAAAGCCCTCATACATATCGGTCCACTCATAATTCTCGCCCTCAGCAGCATGCAGAAGGTTTTCGGCAGTATCACCGATGCCATTCAATTCTTTGAACCACAGCTTTGCGTGTTCCTTCTCATTGTCAGCGGTTTTCAGGAACAGGGCCGCGATCTGCTCAAAGCCCTCCTTCTTGGCTTTGGATGCAAAATAGGTATACTTGTTTCTTGCCATGGACTCGCCAGCAAAGGCGGCCTCCAGATTCTTTTCGGTCTGTGTGCCTGCATACTTGTTTGCCATAAAAAGTTCCTCCTCAGTATTTTTGTGATACAACGATTATATCACAGTTTCCGCATTCTGACTAGTGTTTTTTAGTTCAGCAGATAAACTCCCAGGTTCAGATAAGCAGCAAATGTGACCCACAGAATATAGGGAATCAACAGATCCCCTGCCCGTTCGTTAATCTTGGAGAAGGCCCGGATTGTCAAAAAGATCAGCACCCACAGCACCACCAGCCAGATCAGTGCAGTCAGGTACATCTGGGCCTGGAAGAAGATCAGCGGCCAGATGAAGTTCGCCACAAGCTGCGCGCCATACAGGATCAGCGCCCCACGCTTTTCGTTCTGGGGTGCGTCTGATGTCCATATCAAGTAGGAGGCATAACCCATTAAAAGATACAACACAGTCCACACCACAGGAAACACCCATCCCGGGGGCGAAAGCGGTGGCTGATTCATAGCTCTGTACTGAGTCATGCCTCCGGAAAGCAGTGCGGAGAGCCCCCCCACTGCCAATGGGATACCCAAGCAGATCAGCAGTTTCTTCCAATCGATCTTCATAAAAATCCCTCCCATACTGCTTTAGTATATGGGAGGGATTGGGCATTATTCAATTCTTACAGGTCAAGCAGCTTCTCGATATCTGCCTTTGGACGGTAACCAACAGCAGTAGCCTTTATTTGACCGCCATCCATAACGATCAGCGTCGGAATGCTGGTAATACCAAATTGGGCCGCCAGAGGACCAGCCTCGTCCACATTGACCTTGCCTACATAGATGCTGTCATTCTCCTGGGCGATCTGCTCAACAATGGGGGCCACCATCCGGCAGGGGCCGCACCAGGGCGCCCAGAAGTCCAGCAGCACCGGCTTGTCCGCCTTGACAACCAATTCTTCAAAGTTGTTCTGATCAATATGCAGAATCTCCATAATAAAAAACTCCTTTTTCTTTTAGTATACCAGAATACCCGGCAAAAGCAACGGCTTTTTTCCTTTCTTGACAGTTCTCTGCGGAATTTGTATAATCATATCCGGGTAAACTGAATCCAGGAGGGATGAACATGGGTAATTGCGAATCCTGCAGTGGTTGCTGCGGCCGGTGCGGCGGCTGCGCCAACTCGCTGACACTGACAAAGGACGAGGTTGACACACTTTTGACTTTTTCCCAGATCCCATTCCTGCCCGTCGCAAGAAAAAGTGATGATATGACACCCATTTACTTGGAGGAGCAGGACCGGGATTATTCCTTGATCCTTGCCTGCCTGGAAAAGAAAGGCCTGATCGACATTGACTACCGTAGTCCCCTCGCCCGGTTCGATTACAGTGCTTACCATGCCTATCCTGTTCACGGCAGTATGGCGCTGACCGCCCGTGGCCAACAGGTCCTGGAGCTTCTGGAAATGCAGGGACTAACAGAAGAACAATAAAATCGGAAATTTCTTCTTGCTATTTTACGGAAGATAGTGTATACTAACTTAGCACCTGCCAGTGTGATGGAATTGTAGATGTAGTGAAATCAATATTCACCGTTGCGAACCCGAGCGCCGCCTGTGGCGGACAAAGCGAGGGTGCAGCAAGTGCAGCGGTCGGCGAGGGACGAAGGCGTTCGCGCCGAGGACATTCGCCGCATCACCGCAAACGAAGGCGACATCCCGCCGCCGATAGGCGGCCACCTTGTAAAAGATTGTCGGCAGCGGCCGATTAATCGACGCGAAAAATAGCACACCTGCCGGTGTGATGGAATGGTAGACGTAGTGGACTCAAAATCCACCGCTGGCGACAGCGTGCCGGTTCGAGTCCGGCCACCGGCACCAGAAAAACCTCACACCCGGGACTAACCGGATGTGAGGTTTTTTGTTGGGGTATCGATTACAATCGCAAGATCATACATTGCGCGGAATGAATTGCTTTTTCTTAAACTACAGTTGTGTCAGCAATTCCAAAATCTGATGAATATTCTTTTTGCCAAATGATAGCTTGCCTTCACCGAACACCAAGCAAGGAACACTCATCACCTTGTATTGATTTTTCAGGCTCTCAAAATGACGGATATCATACACATGGGCTGTTATATTAGGATTCTCAGCGGCAATCCGTTGGGAAGCAACCACCAAATCCGGGCACATCGTGCAGGACAGCGTGACCAGGATCTTCATGTCTATTTTGCTCGTAATGGCTGCGATCTGTTCCTGGGTAGCTTCATCCAAAGCCTGTCCGGGACCTGCGGCGTTGTACAGTCCCAGTATGAAGGAAGTAAATTCATGTCCGCTGGGAACGCCGTGAAAGGCAAGACCTGTTGGCGTACCCTCCGCCAAACAAACCTCTACGCAGGGCGCAAAGGTTTCTTCTGCCTCCCTGTCGCATACCTCAAGCTCCAGTTTGCCCGAAAGCGCCACAAGGGATGATATAAAATTTTCCAGTTCTGCCGAAATTGGACGATTATCCAAATGGAGCT
>JAZKYA010000073.1:0-13691 GCA_045611945.1 Faecousia sp.
TTACTGTTTGATCTGCTCCATGACGAAGCACTCGAAAACATCGCCTTCCTTGATGTCGTTGAACTTGGCGATGCTCATGCCGCACTCGTAGCCGGCGGTGACTTCCTTGACAGCGTCCTTGAACCGCTGCAGAGAGCCAACCTCACCCTCGTGAATGACGATGTTGTCACGCAGGACACGGACCTGGGCATCCCGGGTGATCTTACCGTCCTTGACCATACAGCCGGCGATGGTGCCGATGGCGGAGACCTTGTAGGTCATGCGCACTTCCGCGTGGCCGATGACAGCTTCCTGGAACTTGGGAGCCAGCATACCCTTCATAGCGGCTTCGATCTCGTCGATGGCATCGTAGATAACACGGTAGAACCGCATATCCACATTGGTTCTCTGGGCGCTGGCCTGGGCGCCGGAATCGGGACGCACATTGAAGCCAACGATGATAGCGCCGGAGGTGGAAGCCAGCAGAATGTCGCTTTCGTTGATAGCGCCGACACCGGCGTGGATCACACGGACACGGACCTCCTCGTTGGAGATCTTTTCCAGGGAAGCCTTCACCGCTTCAGCAGAGCCCTGCACATCAGCCTTGACGATCAGAGGCAGCTCCTTCATCTCGCCCTCCTGCATCTTGGCAAAGAGGTTATCCAGGGTGACCTTCTGCATGGCGTTGGCAAGGGCATCCTTCTGGGCCTGCTTGCGCTGCTCCACCAGCTCACGGGCCATGCGCTCGTCGGTAACGGCGTTGAACTCGTCGCCGGGAGCGGGAACTTCCGCAAGGCCGGTGATCTCAACAGGTACGGAAGGACCTGCGGCCTTGACGGTGCGGCCCTTGTCATTGGTCATAACACGGACACGGCCTACGGCTGTACCGGCGATGACGATATCGCCCTGCTTCAGCGTGCCGTTCTGGACCAGCAGCGTAGCCACAGGGCCACGGTTCTTATCCAGGCGGGCTTCAATGACCGTACCCTTGGCACGGCGGTTGGGATTGGCCTTCAGCTCCTGGACCTCGGCAGTCAGCAGCACCATTTCCAGCAGGTTATCCAGACCCATGCCAGTCTTGGCGGAAATGGGTACGATGATGGTATCGCCGCCCCACTCCTCGGGAATCAGGTCGTACTTGGTAAGCTGTTCCTTGATCTTATCGGGGTTGGCGGTAGGCTTATCCATCTTGTTGATAGCCACGATCAGCGGCACTTCGGCGGCCTTGGCGTGGTTGATGGATTCTACCGTCTGGGGCATGATGCCGTCGTCGGCGGCAACCACCAGAATGGCGATGTCGGTAGACTTGGCGCCGCGGGCACGCATGGAAGTAAAGGCGGCGTGGCCGGGGGTATCCAGGAAGGTGATCATCTGGCCGTCTACATCGACAGTATACGCACCAATGTGCTGGGTAATACCGCCGGCTTCGCCTGCGGTGACGGAGGTCTTACGGATGGCGTCCAGGGTAGAGGTCTTACCGTGGTCCACATGGCCCATGACAACGACGACAGGAGCCCGGGTCTCCAGCTCTTCGGCGGTATCCTGGTGGTCGTCGATGATCCGTTCCTCGATGGTAACGGTGACTTCCTTTTCCACCTTGCAGCCCAGCTCAGTGGCTACGAATTCGGCGGTGTCAAAATCAATGGTCTGATTCATGCCGGCCATAACGCCGTTCTTCATCAGGCACTTGATGACCTCAGCGGCGGTTTTCTTCATGCGGCTGGCCAGCTCGCCCACGGTGATCTCGTCGGGGATCTTAACGGTAACGGGGGCTTTGCGGGCCACTTCCATCTGCAGACGGCGCAGCTTCTCCTGCTCCTCATTGCGGGACTTGTTGCCCTTGAACTTATTGTTCTGCTGCTTCTGCTGCTGCTTGCCCTTGCCGCCGCCGATACGCTGCTTGCCGCCCTGGTAATTCTGGACCTTTTCGGAGACCAGGTTATCCACATCGGCAAACCGGTTGGCGTTGACCTGCACGGCGGAGGTGTCAACCACACGCCGCTCCCGCTTACGCTCCGGCTCGGCGGGCTTGGCAGGCTTTTCGGGCTTGGCAGGCTTTTCGGGCTTGGGCTGCTGCACGGGCTTATTTTCTGCCTTGGGCGCAGGCTTATTCTCTGCTTTAGGCTGCTGCGCGGGCTTTTCTTCTTTCACAGGCTCAGCCTTGGGCTGCTCCTTGGGCGCAGGCTGCACAGCAAACACCTGCTCAATGGATGCGATCTGGTGGGTGGCGGTCATGCGGTCGAAAACCACATTCAGCTCATCCTCCGTCAGCACCTGGGTATTGGACTTGGGTTTCTCAAAATATTGGGAGATGATCTCCACGATCTCCTTGGGAGCGACACCGAAATCGGCTGCCACATCCCTTACGCGATACTTCACCAAACTCATAAACGCACCTCCACGATCACTTCATACCAGATTTCGGCTTACCCACGCGCTTGTTCTTCTCGTGGGCCTTTGCCTCCTGCTGGCGCTGCCGCACCCGTTGGGTACGGCTTTCCAAAGCCTCTAATTCCTGACTGTATTTCTCCTGCTGGGGCAAAGCCTTCAAAAAGGCCAGGGCCATAGCAGGATCGGTAAACGCGGCAATGGCAAGGCTTGTCCTGCCGATGGCCATGCCCATGTCATCCTTGGAAAAGGGAATCTTTACGGCCACCTGGCTGGTACCTGCCACGAAGCTTTTGGCCCGGCGCCAGGTATGGTCCCCGGCATCGGCTGCCACCGCTACCAGACAGGCCTTGCCTGCCCGGGCCGCGCCGCCCACAGGCTCTTCGCCCAACTCAATACGGCCTGCCTTCCGGGCCAGGGCCATATAATTCAGCGCTCTATCCATGGCTGCCCTCCATTTCCCGGAGCAGGCGGTCGTAAACATCCTCGGGGATGGTGACCTCCAGGCTGCGGTCCAGGGCCTTGCTCTTTTGGGCCTTCTTCAAACATTCCAGACTGGGGCAGATGTAAGCGCCCCGGCCATTCAGCTTGCCGCTGAAGTCCAGGCTCACCGCACCGTCAGTACACCGTACCACACGGATCAGCTCCCGCTTTGCTCTGCGCTCCCGGCAGCCCATACACTGCCGCATTGGGATCTTCTTTTGCATAAGCTACCTCTCTTTCAGATTGCGGATTGCAGAGTGGAGACAGCAGATATCTTCACTCTCCAATCTTCACTCTTAAATCTCTTCTTCAGCCTGACTTGCAGATTTAATATCGACTTTATAGCCGGTCAGACGGGCGGCAAGGCGGGCGTTCTGGCCTTCCTTACCGATGGCAAGGCTGAGCTGGTCATCGGGAACGATGACACGGCAGGCCTTCTGACCGGGGATCTGGGTCACGGAGATCACATCGGCGGGGCTGAGGGCAGCCTTCACATACTCACAGGGATCTTCGCTCCAGACAACAATATCGATCTTCTCGCCGTGGAGCTCTTCTACGACAGCGCCCACACGGCCGCCTCTGGGGCCGACACAAGCGCCCACAGGATCCACGCCCTCAGTGACGGCACGGACGGCCATCTTGCTGCGGGAACCGGCTTCACGGGCAATATTGCGAACCTCTACATCGCCGCTTTCGATCTCGGGAGTCTCCAGCTCGAACAGGCGGCGCACCAGGTTGGGATGGGTACGGGACACATGGACCAGAGGACCACGGTGTGCCTTATGGACTTCCAGCACATACACACGGACCAGGTCGCCGGGCTCGTAGCTTTCGCCGGGGATCTGTTCGCTGACACGCAGCACCGCGTTGGATGCTTCGCTGCCCTGACCGATGCGCACAAAGATATCGCCGGAGGGGTCGAGGCGCAGGACAGTGCCGGTCAGCAGCTCCTGGGCCTTGGAGGAATAGCTCTCGTAGACCATGCCGCGCTCGGCTTCACGGATGCCCTGGATGACGACCTGCTTGGCGGTCTGGGCAGCGATGCGGCCAAACTTCTGAATGTCAACGGGAATGGTCACATTCTCGCCGGGCTGGATGTCGGGGTTGATATTGCGGGCCGCGTCGATGTGGATCTCGATGGAGTCGTCCTCCACTTCCTCCACGGCGGTCTTGACCAGGTGCATAAACAGACCCTTTTCACTCAAATCCACCACCACATTTTCAGCAGGCAGATCCCGGTGGTCCTCCCGGTCCTTGCGGTAGGCGTTGGTCAGCGCCTGCTTAAGCCGCTCGACCATGTAATCAACAGGGATACCCTTGAGCTTTTCCAGATCCCGCAGGCTGGCAAAGATCTCAGCACCGATATCTACCTTGGGTGCTTCCTGGGCCTTTTTAGCTCTTGCCATGATTCTTTTCCTCCTTCGCCTTTTTTGGCTTATATATACTTCTTTATTATGGTGTACTGGGGCACCTCTGATAACTTATTTTCAGGTGGGTGCCATAAGATTTTGACACAAATAGAAGTTTGGAAAACGCAGGAATACTTTGTGTATTTCAAGTTTTTTCAAACTGAATAGTTGGGGCAAAAGATCCGGCACTACGCCGAAGATCAGTTTTCAGAGTTGCCCCCAAGATTAAAATTGTACACGAAGCCGCACTAAAGCCACTTCGGATTTTTCAAAGGTAACGGTTTCTTTTCCGGCTTCTACGGTCACACGGCCATCTTCATAGCCGCGCAGGATGCCGGGCAGCTCCTTCAGGCCATTTCTGGGCCGGTACAGCTTTACCACGATGGGGCTGTCCATAAACTTTTCGAAATCGGAGGGCCGCTTGAGGGGACGCTCCAATCCGGCGGAGCAGACTTCAAAGTGGTAGCTTTCCGCAATGGGGTCTTTTTCATCCAGAATGGGGTCCATAGCCCGGTGGACCTTTTCACAGTCCTCAATATCGATGCCGCCGTCCTTGTCGATATACAGCCGCAGATACCGCTCAGAGCCTTCCCGGACATATTCCACATCCCACAGCTCACAGCCGAAGCTTTCCACCACCGGTTTTGCAAATTGCGCCACTTGTTCCGTGATCTTCAAGTAAAATCCCTTCCTTACTCGGTTTGTAGACCTGTTTTTTCTAACATTTCAAAAAACGGAACTGCACACAGAAGGGGTCGTGTTACTTTCTTGTCTCCGAACAAGAAATGAAGACCTCCCGGCGGGGGCCGGAAGTAAGCATCCGTAGGAGTTTGCAGCCTTCCGCAACAGTTATCTGTCAAGCATAGTATCACAATCAAGACAAAAGAGAGGGGCGAGCCCCTCTCTTTCGTATACTCTACGCTAGATTGTCTGTATTATAGCACCTGCGCAGCGGTTTTGCAAGAGGGTTTTCATAGAAAAATCAGCCTTTTTTTAACTTTTTTCTAGGCTTTTTCCCAACCGTCCCGGTCAACAGGCTTTCCTTGGGTATATTTTCTGTCCCAGTCGTCGTCAAACAGCCGCTTCTGCCAGCCGCCCGGGAAGGCGGTATGCAGGTCAGAGGCCAGCTCCCGGATCACATGGTCGCAGTCCAGGCAGTCCAGATAGAAGTCCGGCAGCGCCTGCTCGCCCTGGGCCGCGCCCAGCAGCGCGCCGGTGATAGCGCCAACGGCGGCGCTCTTGCCGGAATGGTTTACAGCGGTGATCATGGCGGTGTCAAAATCCCCGTTGCTGGCAAGCACCGCGTACACAGCCCCGGCCAAGACCTGGGCCGCTGTGCTGCATTCCAGCCGTTCCATGGCCTGCACAGGGGTGATCTGAGGTGTCCGGGAAAGGGCTGCCGCGTCCCGGATCAGGGCGCTCAGCTTGGCAGAGGGCACTCCCGGGAACTGGGCCGCCACCGCCTCGGCCGCGTGGAGAACATGGTCCTCCATAGCGCAATCCGGGTCATGCATGATGCCTGCGATGATGTAAGACAGCAGCGCGCCGCTGAGATAGGTCATGGGATCACCGTGGGTCAGCGCCACGATCCTTGCGCCCAGATTGCCGATATCGGGAAAACCCATCCGGTCCGGGTGGAAGAACAGGCCCGCGCAGACAGCGGCGGTCAGTGTACCGGGGCCTGCGCCCTGGTTGACAGGGCTTTGGGGCGTACCCAGCATGTCCCGGGTCAGAGAATCCAGAGTGCGGGGGTCCATACAGCGGCGGCGGCGCATCTGGGGGATGTGGCACAGCCAGCAGGTCCGTTTCTCCGGAGAACCGGGCAGGTGCTGCATTCTGGCCCATTCCTTCAAAGCCCGGGTAATGTAGAGCAGCAGGGTATCCGGGTCAGTTCTGCCTCTGGCGGTGCTGACCAGCAGGCCGTTGACGGCAAACAGGCCGATCTGGGTATAGGAGGTGATCTCCGCCAGGCCGTTGGCAGAGTCATAGCCCAGAAGCCCAGCGGGGCCGTACATCTGGCAGATATCAAGGTAGCGCTTGCCGTCGATGGGCGCGCCCATGGCATCGCCTACGGCCATGCCCAGCAGGCATCCTCTGAAATAGGCGGAATCCATCTGCATTCTTTGGCCTCCTTCCCGGAAAAGTTTGTATTTATCTTATATTATACCGAATGAACGGCAAATTGCAAGCAAAAAGCGCTCCGGCAAAAGTGTGATGCTGCCAGTGGAAAAACCGTAATACAAAATAAGCAGCGGCATTGTCTGGTAGCCGCTGCTAGGTTTTATTATTTCAGTGAAAACGCCTTAATAAGATTAGTTATGACATCAGACGCAATTTCAAACTGTTCTGCATCTAACATGTTCAACTGCAATGCGATACTGTCCACATCATTCTTCCGGGCTTGTCCATAGAGCAAAGCGTTTGCGGAAATATGGAGTATGTCACAAATTCGCAGGAGCGTAGTCAAGGATACACCTACAACACCTCGTTCAATAGAAGAAAGGCTTTTAGAACCGATACCCAGTAATTCAGAAAATTGGTCTTGGGTGAAACCAGCCTTTTCCCGTTCCCGTTTGATGTTCGTGCCAACCAAAACATTCAAATTTTTCCTGCCATCCATGCCTTATCACCCTAACTAATTGTAATACCGTTAGTTTAGTCGATATTTTATTTGACATACACACATTGCTAGCGTTATAATTATCGTATTGAAGATGCGATAATTATAGATATGGAGTGCTTAATCATGGCAGAATCAAACGCAGACCAAATCATTAAATGTATTGCCCTTGCCAATGGTGTAGAACCGGTAGTAATGCGGCGGCAAATTGAACAGGCTCTTAAAAATATTATTGCTGACGCTACACAACCCCATTCTTTTATGTTGGCAGATCTGTTCCCCGGTGGCAAACCGACTGTGGATGAATTGGTAGTTGCGCTGGAATATGAGTTGTACGACACCATGATGCCGAAATTTCCTGGATGGGAATGGGATGGAGAGGGGTATCGGAATATTAGATTGTTCGAAAAGAAACAGTAGTTAGTATACTGGGTACGCCATAGAGAGTCCTTTTTGTATAAAGAAAACCACCGGCAGTGCCGCTGGTTCCAAAAAGCTTTCGCTATGCCCAGTCCCGCCACAGCGGAAAGCCTCCCTCTGACGAGGGGTCAAAAATCTATTTGATTTTTGACGAAGGGAGAGAAACAAGTAGAGAATAATCTCTCCCCCAGTCTTTTGCTTCGCAAAATCCAGCCCCCTCGTCAGAGGGGGCCTTTCTGGTGCTGCATTCGTAATCATTCGCCGTTAAAGCCATTGCGCTTAACCCGGCGGGCTTTTATCATTTGCCCGCGATGCTCAGGCCGTCTACCCAGGTGGTAGGCGCGCCAAAGGCAGTCGTGCCCATGGCGGTGGGCAGGTGGGCGTTATTGGCCACAGCCACCACATTCTTCAGAAGCTCATAGAAGTTGCCCGCCACAGTGAAGCTCTTGACAGCGGTGGTCTTTACGCCGCCCTCGATCAGAAAGCCAGCGCTCTGCAATGAAAAGTCGCCGGTGATGGGGTTAGCGCCTGCGTGAAGGCCGCCCAGGGAGTTGATATACACGCCGCTGCCGACCTTGGCAAGCAGCTCGTCCTCGGTCAGCTCGCCGCCCTCCAGATACATACTGAAAGGACGCACGCCCACAGCGCCGGCGTAGCCGCTCTTGGCTGCGTTGCCGGTGGTTTCCAGGCCTGCCACATTGGCAGTTTTCAGGTTATACAGCAGGGTCTTGAATACACCCTTTTCAATGATGTTCTTCCTGGCGGTGGGAGAGCCTTCCGCGTCGAAGGGCATGGGCATGGGATTTTCGGGATGGAAGGGATCGTCCACGACGGTCACCAGCTCGGAGGCGATCTTTTCGCCTTCCTTGCCAGCCAGCTTGCTCAGGCCCTTTTGCGCAGCTTCGGAGGAGAAGATGCTGGAGAAGGTCTGCAGCAGGTCACTCATGGCCTCGCTGTCGAAAACCACGCTATACTGGCCTGTGGGAGCGACCTCGCCACCCAGCTTGCGCAGAGCGCCCTCGGCGGCTTTTTTGGTCAGCGCGCCGGTATCGATCCCGGTAAGGCTGCCCAGCTTGATCTGGTAGTCGTTGGCCATTTCCTGACCGTTGGTCACCACCGCGGCAACCACCAGGCCGGCGACACTGATCTCATGGTACAGGTCCAGACCCTTGGAGTTGACGATGGCAGTAACGGACTTCTCACTGATGCCCTGGGTGGAGCTGCCGTCAATGACCGCCGGGTCAGCGGCGTAGAGTTTTTCCTGGGTGTCCAGGACCTTGGCGATCAGCGCGTCGGTGGTGGGCAGCTCCATGGCTTTGCGCTCGACGGTGGCGTAGGTCTTGCCGCCCTCACCCAAAAATACCGCTTCCTCGGATTCCAGAACCCGGGCGTTGGCAGCGGCCCGTTCCACGATGGCCCTGGCCTCCTCAGCGTTCAGAGCCTCGGTGGAGGCATAGCCCATTTTGCCCCCTACGATGCAGCGGAAGCAGACACCGCCCTCGGTGGAATCGGTGAACTGGTTGATGCTGTGCTGGAAGGCGGATACGGAAGTGGATTCCCCCGCCTGGTAGTAAAGCTCATATTCGGCAATGCCCATAGCCTGGGCCTGGGCGATGACCAGTGTCTTAAATTCTGTAAAGTTCATAAATAACCTCCAATCCTGTCTGAATGCAAAATTGTGGTATGTGCTTCGCACATGATTTTATACCGCCGCCGCAGGCGACACCCTAATTTTGCATTTTCAATTTTGAATTTTGCATTGATACAGCGCAAGCTGTAATTATCTGCCACCAACCGTAATGGAGGACACGCGGATCAGCGGCTGGCCCACATTGGTGGGAACGCTGCCGCTGCTGGAGCCGCACATGCCCTGGCCCATTTCCAGGTCGGTGCCTACCATATCGATGTTCTGAATGACCTCGCTGCCCTTGCCAACCAGGGATGCGCCCCGGACAGGCTCACAGATCACACCGTTTCTGACGATGTAGCCTTCGCTGACGGCGAAGTTGAATTCGCCGGTGACGGGATTGACGCTGCCGCCGCCCATCTCCTTACAGTACAGGCCGTACTCGATGGAACCGATGATGTCCTCGTTTTTATCGGTGCCGGGGGCAATGTAGGTGTTGGTCATACGGCTGGTGGGGGTGTAGGCGTAGCTCTGGCGGCGGGCGTTGCCGGTGGAGGCCATACCCATCCGTCTGCCGTTGAACCTGTCGACCATGTAGCTCTTGAGGACGCCGTTCTCAATCAGCACATTGCGCTGGGCGGGCGTACCCTCGTCGTCAATGTTAATAGAGCCCCAGGCATTGGGGATTGTGCCGTCGTCAATGGCGGGGACCTTCGCACCCGCGATCTTCTCGCCCAGCTTGCCGGCAAACTGGCTTCTGCCGTAGGCTACGGAGCTGGCTTCCAGGGAGTGGCCGCAGGCTTCGTGGAAGATAACGCCGCCGAAGCCGTTGTCGATGGCAACGGGCATCACGCCTGCGGGGCAATAGCCCGCGCCGGCCATGGTGACCGCCTGTTTGGCGGCGTGGATGCCCACTTCCTTGGGATCGATGATATCAAACATTTCCATACCCATCCGGCGGCCTGGGTTGAAAGAGCCGGTCTGGGTGCCGCTGCCACAGTCAGCCACGGCGGAAATGGAGATCCGGGTACGGATCTGCCGGTCCTGGGCGTAAGTGCCGTCGGTATTGGCAATGAGGATATTGTGGTCAACATCCAGCAGCGTACCGCTGACCTGGACGATGGAGTCGGCATAATCCTTGGCGGCAAAATAGCCTTCCTTCAGAACCGCTACCTTTTCCTGGTTGGATACGGAGGTGGGGGCGGTCTTGATGGGGTGAATGTCACCGAAGATCCGTTCCCGCAGCACGATGTCCATGGCGGCTGTGCCTTCGCCCAGGGCATCGGCGGCCTTTTGGGCGCAGCGGAGCAGACCCGCTTCGGAGGTGTCGACGGTGGTAGCCATGACGCTGCGCAGGCCCTTGTAAACACGCACAGCGGCGCCGGCGATCACACCGTCGTTGATGGAATCGACCTTGGAGGCGATCATGTTGATGGAATGGTTCAGGGTGTTCTCGGCAAACAGCTCGGCATAGTCAGCGCCGGTGGATACTGCGGCCCGGAGAACACGGGAGCAAATTTCTCTGGAAATCACGCAAAACACTCCTTTTTGTAAAAGTATGGCATCAGTATAGCATAAAGCCATTGCGATTGCAACGATCATTTATAATGGGGCATACGCAAAAGCCGGGGCGTGCAATGCACGCCCCTCAGTCTGTCAAAAAACTTGTTTTTTGACAGACTGACAGAGGTCAAAGGAGCCGTTAAGACAAACAACTCGCTCCCGTCGGCGTACAGATGGTACGGTAGGGAGCGAGTTGTGCAGTAAGTCAAAAAGCCTTGCGCAGCAAGCTTTTTCACCCCTCATCCGTCAAAAATCAGAGATTTTTGCCACCTTCCCCCTAGGGCCGCGTTGACCCGCGCCGCCGGTGGCGGATAAAGCGGGGCATAAGCGTGTGCCGCGGTCAAAATTTTGTGAGCGGATAGCGAACAGAAAATTTTGGGCACCGCAAACGGGGAAGGCTTCCCTCAAAGACATTTGGATTATCTCGCTTTTTGACAATTAGCGGCTTTTTTGACACTCTGAGCCGGGATGCTTAGCATCCCGCCTGTTTCATTATCTATTCTCTTCCGGCACAAAGTCCAGCAGAATCGATTGCACATCGGTCTTTAATTGGGTCAGCTTGACTCCTGCCGCGTTCAGCATCCGCTTGGAAGCGGCATTCATGGGAGTGCCCGCATACTTATCGGAGAGGTACACCACCTCGGAAACACCGCTCTGGATGATCGCCTTGGCGCACTCATTGCAGGGGAACAGCGCGACATACACCCGGCTGCCCCGAAGATCACGGCCATTGGCGTTCAGAATCGCATTCAGTTCCGCATGGACTACATAGGGATATTTGGTTTCCTCACCGGTACGGTCCCAGGGGAATTCATCGTCAGAGCAGCCCTTAGGCATGCCGTTGTAGCCGGTGGAGATGATGATATTGTCGGCCGATACGATGCAGGCACCCACCTGGGTATTGGGGTCCTTGCTTCGCTTGGCTGCCAGCATAGCAACACCCATAAAGTACTCGTCCCAGTTGATATAATTTGTGCGCTTCATAGAAAACCTCCCACATTTTTTTACTATTATATATAGAAACAGCGGCGAGGGCAAGCCCCCGCCGCGATATTTATGGTAATTAATCAAAGAAATCCTTTAATGTATCGAAAAACTTCTTCCGTTTTGGATTGCCGTTGCTGTCCATGGTGGCGTCCAGCTTCTGCAAAAGCTCCTTCTGCTCTCTGGTCAGCTTTGTCGGTGTTTCCACGACCACAGTAAATACCTGATTGCCCCGGCGCTTGGGATTATTTACATAGGGAATACCCTTGCCTGCCAGGACAAAGGACTTTCCTGTCTGTGTTCCCTCGGGCAGGTCGTATTTCATTTTGCCGTCCAGTGTGGGTACTTCGATCTCCGCGCCCAGGGCCGCCTGGGTAAAGGTGATCGGCACTTCACAGTAAACATCCGTATTCTGGCGGGAGAAAATGGGATGGCGCTTGATGGAAACCTCCGCCAGCAGGTCACCGTTGGGGCCGCCGTTGCTGCCAACGCAGCCCTCACCCCGAACGCGGACACTCTGGCCCTCATCCACACCTGCGGGAATCTTAACCTTGATCTTCTGGGTGCGCCGGACCTTTCCCTTTCCTCTACAGGTGCTGCAGGGGGTCTTGATGATCTTACCCCGGCCGCCGCAGGAAGGACACACGGTGCTGGACTGCATCTGCATACCCATGAAATTCTGTACGGTACGCACCTGGCCTGTGCCACGGCACTGGGAGCAGGTCTCGATCACACCATCGGCGCTGCCGCTGCCCTTACAGGAAGCGCAGTTTTCGATCCGCTGGGCAGACACTTCCTTTTCACAGCCAAAGGCCGCTTCCTCAAAGGTCAGGTCCAGCCGCGCGCCCACATTTTCACCCCGGCGGGGCGCATTCTGAGACGCGGCTCTGCGGCTGCCGCCACCGAAGAATTCTCCAAAAATATCACCCAGGTCGCCAAAGCCACCAAAACCGCCGAAGCCACCGTCAAAGCCGGCACTACCGCCGAAATTGGGATCTACGCCCTGGAAGCCGAACTGGTCATACCGGGCCCGCTTGTCGTCATCGGACAGCACCTCATAGGCTTCGCCCACTTCCTTGAACTTTTCCTCCGCGGTCTTGTCACCGGGATTCCGGTCCGGGTGGAACTGCATGGCCTTTTTGCGGTAGGCCTTTTTTATTTCCTCGGCGCTGGCGCTCTTTTCGACGCCCAGCACCTCATAGTAATCTCTCTTGTCTGCCATTGGATCACCTCATATATAGATACAAGATATGAGATACAAGATACGAGATATCCAAAATATATCTCATATCTCATATCTCGTATCTGCCATCTGCCCAAAAGGGGGGCGGCTTGTGCCGCCCCTTCTTTGGGGTCAATTAGTCAACAGTTTCGTAGTCGGCATCCACTACGCCATCGTCGCCGGGCTGGGCGCCGGGCTGGCCCTGGGGATTGGCCTGCTGGTACAGCTTCTCGCTGACCTTGTAGAAGGCCTGCTGGACTTCCTCGGTAGCTGCCTTGATAGCGGCCACATCCGTGCCCTTGTTCAGCTCCTTCAGCTTATCCACAGCGGTCTGGATGGAGGCCTTTTCATCGGCAGAGATCTTGTCGCCCAACTCACCCAGAGTCTTTTCCGTCTGGTAGATCAGATGCTCCGCGTTGTTGTGGGTATCGACCTCGTCCTTGCGGGCCTTATCCTCGGCAGCGTACTGCTCAGCCTCACGGACAGCCTTGTCAATATCCTCCTGGCTCAGGTTGGTGGAAGCGGTAATGGAGATGTTAGCTTCCTTACCGGTACCCAGGTCCTTGGCGGAAACCTTTACAATGCCGTTAGCATCGATATCGAAGGTAACTTCGATCTGGGGAACGCCACGGGGAGCGGGAGCAATGCCGCCAAGCTGGAAGCGGCCCAGAGTCTTATTGTAAGCAGCCATCTCACGCTCGCCCTGCAGCACATGGACCTCAACGGAGGTCTGGCCATCAGCGGCGGTGGAGAAGATCTGGCTCTTGTGGGTGGGGATGGTCGTGTTGCGTTCGATCAGTCTGGTGAACACACCGCCCATGGTCTCGATACCCAGGGGCAGGGGAGTAACGTCCAGCAGCAGGATGTCCTGCACGTCGCCGGTCAGAACGCCGCCCTGGATGGCTGCGCCCAGTGCCACGCACTCGTCGGGGTTGATGCCCTTAAAGCCGTCCTTGCCGGTGATGGAAGTCGGAGGCCAAGCGGTCTTAGGAAGAC
>JAZKYA010000074.1:0-23926 GCA_045611945.1 Faecousia sp.
TCTGGCAGGGGCACTAGGACTTGAACCCAGAGCCTACGGTTTTGGAGACCGCCGCTCTACCAATTGAGCTATACCCCTATATATAAACGGCTGACAGCCTTTGATTGATGGTGGGCCTTCAGGGATTCGAACCCGGGACGATCCGGTTATGAGCCGGAGGCTCTAACCAACTGAGCTAAAGGCCCGTTAGGTCACGGGTGCTTGGCACCATCGCAAGGCGTATTGTATCATCTTTTTCATGGGCTGTCAAGGCTTTTCTTTCCTTTTTCGCGAAAAGGAAAGAAAGCGGCCACATGGACATACACGCCCATGTGGCCATTAGCATTTCACTTGTTAGGCCTTCTTTTTTGCTCTCTTGCAGAACCGTCTGATAAGGCGGAATACCGGTGGTGCCACCAATACAGCGCCGATCACAGCAATCAAAATCACGCCAAAGTTCTCATTGCCCTCGCTGACGGAGCCACGGACGCCCATAAACAGGCTCTCCACATGCCGGGAGATCTCGCCGGGCAGGAACTGGTAGTTCGTTCCCACTGCCAGGACTTCACTGCTGGGATAGATGACCTCGCTCTCGGCAAGATACTCCTCCATATACTCCCGGGCCTCGGTGATGGGAGATGCGTAGCAGATATAATCCATGTTGGCGCCGGAGATCTCCGGGTCACACAGGAAATTGATAAACAGCTCCGCTGCTTCCTTTTCCCGGCAGCAGTTGGGAATGCACATGGCATCGATGAACAGGTTGAAGCCCTGATCCACAGGCAGGTAGAAGTCCAGATTCTCGTTTTCTTCCATCATCAGCATACTGTCGCCTGCGTAATAAGGAGCGATCCAGGCTTCCTCATTTTGCATGATGGAGTAGATCTGGTCCATCACATACTGCTGCAGCACGGGTTTTTGCTCTGCCAGCTTTTCAGCGCAGGCCTGCAGCTCAGCCTTATCGGTGGTATTCACATCGTAACCCAGAAGATACTGGGCAATACCAAAGGCATCCCGGGAGTTGTCGATCATCAGGATCTTGCCGGAATACTTCTCGTTCCACAGCAGTTCCCAACCGGTAACATCCGCTTCATCCACATACTTGGTATTATACAGAATGCCCACCGTACCCCAGGTATAGGGGACGGAATACTTGTTCTCCGGGTCGAAGTCGTTGTACTTAAACTCCTCATCGATATGGCTGAAATTGGGGATGTTGTCGAAATTCAGCTCCAGGAGCATATCCTCGTCGATCATCCGGGCGATCATATAGTCGGACGGGATGATCACATCCACCGTAATACCGCCGTTTTTCAGCTTGGAGTACATGACCTCGTTGGAATCATAGGTGGCATACTGCACCCGGATATTGGGATACTTTTCCTCGAAGGCGGCGATGATATCGAGCGTATCGTCGGTGCCATCGGCAATGTTCATGCCCCAGTTATAGACATTCAGGGTGATGGTCTGGCTCTTGGGCTGGGAGATCAGCAGCACGCAGCCGCCCAGAACGCACACAGCCAGCACAGCAGCGCAGACCCGGCGGAAGACCCGAACAGCGGGCTTGACTGCCTTCACACGGGTCTCTTTCTTTTTCCTGTCAGCCCGGAGCTGTAGCAGGTTCATAGTCACCATCAGTACGAAAATCAGCAAAAACAGCAGGGTAAACATAGCGTAGATCTTCGGATGGATGGGCTTTTTCGTATAGGTGTAGATCTCCACGGGCAAGGTCACAAAGTCCATGCCGGTGACGAAGTAGCTGATGACAAAATCATCCAGGCTCATGGTGAAAGCCATGATGCCGCCGGACACGATGCCGGGCATGATCTCATGGAGCGTCACCTTGAAGAAGGACTGGATAGGCGTGCAGCCCAGGTCCATGGCTGCATCCTGCAGCGCGGGATTCATCTGCTGCAGCTTCGGCATTACATTCAGAATCACATAGGGCAGGCTGAAGGTAATGTGAGCGATGAGCAGTGTAAAGAAGTTCAGACTTTCCCGCTGGCCCAACATCTGGCCGCCGACGAAGATAAACAGCAGCGACAGCGACACGCCCGTGACGATATCCGGGTTGGTCATGGGGATATTGGTCAGACTCAGCGCCACCTTGCGCAGCCTGGGCTTCAGATTATGCACGCCCACGGCAGCCACAGTGCCAAACACCACGGAGAACGCCGTGGACAAAATGGCGATCAGCAGGGAGTTGCCCAGCAGACGCAGCAGGTCCGGGTCCCGGAACAGGGCCGCGTATTGACCAAAGGTAAAGCCCTCAAACCGGGTCATGTCTTTTCCTGTATTGAACGATGCCACGATCAGTACGATCATGGGGACATACAGGAAGGTAAACATCAGAATGGTAAGAATGCGGTTTGCCCTTTTCATACGATCACACCGCCTTCCCCATCATCGCCGCCAAAGCGGTTCATAATGCCGGTGCAGACAAACACCAGCACCATCAGCACCAGGCTCAAAGCGGCGCCCAGGTTCTGGTTCTGGCCCTGCTTGAACAGGCGCTCGATCACATCACCGATCAGCACCGTTTCCGTACCACCCAGCTTTTGGGAGATATAGAAGGTAGACACCGCAGGTACAAAGACCATGGTGATGCCGGTAAAGATACCGGGCGCGGACAAAGGCAGCACCACACGGCCAAAGGTCTGTACCGCGTTGCAACCCAGGTCCTCAGCCGCTTCGATCAGGCGGCTGTCGATCTTGACGATGGTAGAGTACAGGGGCAGGATCATATAGGGCAGATAGTTATACACCATGCCCAGGATCACCGCGCCGGGGGTACGGATCAGGGGCAGCGCCCCAATGCCGATCCACTCTAAAAAGCGGTTAATGAGGCCCGTATCCTGCAGCAGACCCACCCAGGCCAATGTTCTGAGCAGGAAGCTCATGCACATGGGCAACATCACCAGCATGTACAGAAATTTCTGCACAGAGGGGGTGCAGTGGGCAATACAGTAAGCCACCGGATAGCCCAACAGCAGACAGATCAGCCCGGAAATAAGCGCGTAGCAAATGGATTCCCACAGTACCGGAAGGTAATCTGACAACGCGTTCATGTTGTCCAGAGTAAACTCACCGCTGGTGGGGTCTGTCAGGGCATAGTAAGCCACAACGCCCAGGGGGATCAATGTAAACAGCAGCATCCACACAATATAGGGCGCGCTGAGCAGAACAGATTTATTCTTCTTCATCCCCGGCATCCTCCGCAAGCTCGTCGTACTCGGCGGAATACGAACTGTAGTCACCAAACATACCGGAATATTCACTCTTGTGCATGATGTGGATATCTTCAGGGTTCAGCCGGATGCCGACAGCAGCGCCCACAGGCTGGAAGTCAGTAGTCTGGATCAACCACTTGAAGCCCTTGAAATCCACAATGATGTCATAGTTTAGGCCCTTAAAGGTAACACTGGTAACGGTGCCTGTCAGATGGCCCTCCTCCACCGGCACAAAGTCGATGTCCTCAGGACGAATGACCACATCCACCGGCTCATTGGTTTCAAAGCCGGCATCCAGGCACTTGAAGGTACGGCCAAAGAACTTGACCTTGTAATCCGCCAGCATCACACCGTCGAGAATGTTACTCTCACCGATGAAATCCGCCACAAAGGCGTTCTTAGGCTCATTATAAATATCCTCAGGCTTGCCGATCTGCTGAATACGGCCCTTATCCATGACAACGACCGTATCGGACATGGACAGCGCTTCTTCCTGGTCATGGGTCACATACACGAAGGTGATGCCCATAGCCTGCTGGATGCGCTTCAGTTCGTTCTGCATATCCTTTCGCAGCCGCAGGTCCAGAGCAGCCAAAGGCTCATCCAGAAGCAGCACCTTAGGACGGTTGACCAGGGCCCGGGCAATGGCAACACGCTGCTGCTGACCGCCGGACAGGGAATCGATATTGCGGTTTTCGTAGCCCTTCAGGCCCACGATCCCCAGGATTTCATGGACCCGCTCCTGAATCTCCGCCTTGGGCAGCTTGGCAACCTTCAAACCGAAGGCAATGTTGTCAAACACATCCAAATGCGGGAACAGGGCGTAGCGCTGAAACACCGTATTGATCTGGCGCTTGTAGGGCGGCAGCTCGTTGATCTTTTTGCCGTCAAAAAGCACATTGCCGGAGGTAGCGTTCAGAAAGCCGCCGATGATCCGCAATGTGGTGGTTTTGCCGCAGCCGGAAGGACCCAGCAAAGTGAGGAATTCCTTATCTTTGATATAGAGATTGATACTATCAAGTATCCGCTCCCCGTCGAACTCCATAACGAGATCCTGGAGCCGAATGAGTTCCTTGGACATTATCCTCCCCCGTTTCTATATAAAATATCACAGTATAGATATATCCTAAAATCCCCCCTTTGTCAACGAAAAATACCATATTTTTTTCTGTGTATCTGTCCTTACCAGAAAAACATATAAATTTTTCCAAAAGAGGTTTAAATTCCTGCGTGCTGGCAATACTTGCATTCGGAGGTGCTTACAAATGAGCAACAAAAAATTTACCAACGGTAAGGGCTACTACATAGCCCTGGCCCTGTGCGCGGTCGCCATTGGGGTCAGCGGCTATTTGTATTACAGCCATGCCAACCAAAATGATACCCAGCTTAACGATCTGAATGCAACCGTAGATCAGACAGTTCTGAGCGGAGCGCAGGATCTGCCTGTTGTCGCGACCCAGCCCCAGCAGGATACGACACAACCCACACAGTCCACTGTCCCCCAGGCTACTGTTACCAGGAAGCCTTTGCAGACCGCCGCGCCTGTAGAGGGTGAGATCGTAGTGGTTTACGCCATGGACACTCTGGGTTACAATCCCACTACCCGGGATTGGCGGGTCCACAACGGTGTTGATATCGCCGCAGAAGAGGGCAGCAAGGTCTGCGCCGCCGCGGATGGCACTGTGTATACGGTCTACGAGGATGACACCATGGGCATGACCGTGGTCATCCGCCACCAGGACGGCTATATCACCAAGTACGCAAGCCTTGCGTCCGATGTGACCGTCAAGGCAGGTGACACCGTCACGCTGGGCCAGCAGATCGGCTATGTGGGCAACACTGCCCTGCTGGAAAGCGCCATTGGCGACCACCTGCATTTCAGTGTGACCCGCAATGACGAACCGGTAGATCCGGCAGAATTCCTGGGATGACCAACTTTGTTTTCTTCATTTTCTTTCCTCTTTGACTGGGGCGCCCAATGGGGCGCCCTAATTTTTATGCCGCTTTAAATGATCGTTTAGCGGCCCAAGGGCCGAATGCAAAATGTAAAATGCATAATGCAAAATTGAGGGGAGCGATGCGAGCGCTGCCAGTGGCAGAGCAAGCGAGCTGAGCGAGTGGCAGCGGTCGGCAAGACGCAAGCCTGCTTCGACAGGCGAAGCGGCTGCCGGGCACCGCAACAGGGCTTTGCTAACGCAAATAATTTTAAATAGTCGGCGTAGCCGACACCTTAATTTTGAATTTTGCATTTTGAATTTTGAATTCAGCAACGCAAGTTGCGCGGGTAAACGATCATTTATTGCGGAAATACTGGACATTCTCCCGCTAAGCAGTTATAATGAGTATGTTATACATACCCCCGATTTTTGCAAATGGAGGTTTCCTTATGAAGCTCAATACCAAGCGCACCCTTTTGGTCGGTCTGGCATTTTTGTCCATCAGCGCTTTCTGGCAGATGTACGACAATGTAGTACCGCTGATCCTGTCCAACACCTTCCGCCTGAACGAAACGATCTCCGGCGCTATCATGGCCGCCGATAATATTCTGGCGCTGTTCCTGCTGCCTCTGTTCGGCAGTCTCAGCGACCGGATCAATACCCGTATCGGGCGGCGGATGCCCTTCATCCTCTGCGGCACTGCCTTGGCTGTGGTTCTGATGAATGTTCTGCCCCGGCTGGCAAACGGTTATTATGCCGCGCCCTCTGCCGGTATGCTCATCGGCTTTATCGCTGTATTGGGCCTGCTGCTGATCTCCATGGGTACCTACCGCAGCCCCGCTGTGGCGCTGATGCCCGATGTGACCCCCAAACCCCTGCGTTCCAAAGGCAACGCTATCATCAATCTGATGGGCGCTGTTGGCGGCCTGCTGTACCTGGGCGTTGCCGCTGTGCTGTACTCCAACAGTAACATTGATAAGCTGTTCACCCTTGGCACCTTTGAATCCGCTGAGGGCACAGTCGCTGTTGTCGACTATGCCACATTGTTTGCAGTGGTTTCCGGTCTGATGCTGGCCGCTGTGGCAGTTCTGTTCATTACCGTGAAAGAACCCAGGCTGGCGGCGGAAAACCGGGCTTACGAAGCTGCCCATCCGGAAGAAAATCTGGCACAGGCCACCGCTGACGGCGGCGAAGCCCTGCCCAAGGCAGTCAAGCGCAGTCTTGGTTTCCTGTTGGTATCCATCTCCCTGTGGTTCATCGGCTACAATGGCGTAACCACTTGGTTCACTACCTATGTGAGCCGTGTTATGGGTGAAGGTCTGGGTGGCGCGTCCACCTGTCTGCTGGTAGGCACGGCCGGCGCTATTGTTTCCTACATTCCCATCGGTAATCTGGCCTCCAAAATCGGCAGAAAAAAGACCATTCTGGGCGGCGTGGCGCTGCTTGCCGCCTGTTTCCTGACAGGCTTCTTCCTGACCGTCAATGCCACCGCCATCACCCCTGTGATGTATGTACTGTTTGCGCTGGTCGGCCTTGCCTGGGCAGCTATCAATGTCAACAGCCTGCCCATGGTCGTTGAGATGTGCAAGGGCAGTGATATCGGCAAGTTTACAGGCTACTACTACACCTTCTCCATGGCCGCACAGGTGGTCACTCCCATCGCTGCCGGTGCGTTGCTGAAGAATGTGGGTTACAAGACCCTGTTCCCCTACGCCGCCTTCTTCGTAGCCTGCGCTTTTGTGACTATGCTCTTTGTCAAGCACGGCGACAACAAGGTGGAAGCAAAGCATGGTCTGGAAGCCTTTGACACCGATGATTAAGGAGAAGCCATGATTACCCTGCTGATCATTCTGATTCTGGCAGCCGCGCTGTATGCCCTGTCTACCATGTGCCGCAAGGGCCATAGCGGTCTGGAAGTCCTCCGGGGCTGGGCCTATGCCCACCGTGGGCTTCACGGAAACGGCCTCCCGGAAAACAGCATTGCCGCTTTCCGGGCCGCCTTTGAATGCGGCTACGGCATCGAACTGGATGTGCATTTAATGCGGGACGGCAAGCTGGCGGTGATCCACGACGCCTCCTTAAAGCGGACTGCAGGCACGGATATCTGTATCGAAGATCTGACAGAAGCGGAGCTTGTCAAATACCCCCTGGAGGGTACAACAGAAATCATCCCCCTGCTGTCCCAAGTGCTGGAGCTGAACACCCAAAAGGCACCGCTAATCATAGAATTGAAGTCCGAACGGAATAATTACGCTGTTCTGGCAAAGGCAGTCTGCGATCTGATGGACAGTTATCAAGGTCCTTACTGCATGGAATCCTTTGACCCCCGGTGCATTGCCTGGCTGGCAAAAAACCGCCCGGATATCGTACGGGGACAGTTGGCAGAAAACTATCTTGCCAATCCCCGCTCCCGCCTGCCCTTCTTTCTGAAGTTCGTTCTGACCCACCAGCTGGAGAACTTTCTGATTCGTCCAGACTTTGTGGCCTATAAGTTTTCTGACCGCAAGACCCTTGGTAACTTCCTGTCCCGGAAGCTGTGGGGCGCTCAGGGCGTGGCCTGGACGCTGAAATCCCGGGAGGACTTCGATACCGCGGCGGCAGAAGGCTGGCTGCCCATTTTTGAGGGATTCCGTCCTTGACACTGAACGATTATTACCGCAGCCGGTTTGGCTGCAAGGTCTACAAGCTATCCATCGACGCAGGTTTCACCTGCCCCAACCGGGATGGCACACTGGATACCCGGGGCTGCATTTTCTGCTCTGCCTATGGCGGCGGCGAGTTTGCCGAGGGCCGCTGTGAGAGCATCACGGCCCAACTGGAAAAGGCAAAACGCCGGGTAGCAGCCAAAAATAAGAACGGCAAGTACATTGCCTATTTTCAGTCCTTTACCAACACCTATGCACCTGTAGAGCAGCTTGGCAGGCTTTACACGGAAGCCATTGCCCCGGCAGATATCGCAGGGCTTGCCATCGGCACACGGCCAGACTGTCTTGGAGACGGTGTGATCCGTCTGCTCGCCGAAATCAACTGCCATAAGCCCGTATCCGTGGAACTGGGTCTGCAAACCATTCACGAATCTACAGCCCGGTATATCCGCCGTGGTTATGATACCGAAATCTATTACGACGCGGTAAAGCGTCTGAAGCAGGCGGGGCTGGATGTGGTGACCCATATCATCCTGGGCCTGCCGGGAGAGGATATGAAAATGGCGGTACAGACCACCCGGGCTGCCGTGGGCGCAGGTACAGACGGTGTTAAGTTCCACCTGCTCCATGTTTTACGAAACACGGATCTGGAGAAGGATTATGGCGAAGGAAAATTTCAGTGTTTGTCATTGGAGGAATATGCCCGGTGGCTGGATGCCTGTCTGGCAGTGCTTCCGGAACACACCGTTGTACACCGGATCACCGGCGACGGCGCGAAACGGGATCTGATCGCTCCCCTATGGTCAGCGGACAAGAAGCGTATTCTCAATTACCTGAACCGCACCCTCAAAAACAAATAGGAAAACCCCGGTTTCCATTTCGGAAACCGGGGTAATTGCATTGCTAAGACTTAAGCAGCGGGGGTCACAGCGGTGACATGGGGCTGAGCAGCATTGTACCAGTACAGGAAGCCCTCAACATCAATCTTGTCGCCGATCTTCAGAGCCTCAACAGCCTTGTAGGTATCTTCATTGCCGATCATGTAGGCGTTGACAGTGAAGGTGTAGGTAGCATCACCAATGGTGACATTGAAGTAAATGTCATCACCCTGGGAGCCGGAGCCATCCCACTTGTACAGGAAGGGAACATCCTTGCCGTCAGCATCCTTGGAAGCGGTGACAGTCAGGCCCTTGATAGCAACCAGCTCGTTCATGTGGTCAGCCAGCTCGTCAGTGCCCATCAGAGCAGTAACATCAGCGGCCTTCTCAACGATGTAGGAGCCTTCCAGGATCTTGTAGGTAGCGTCCATAATCTCCACTTCGCCGGACCACTCGCTCTTATAGCCGGTGACTTCGATCTTGGTACCGGGAACCAGCTTGGCAGCTTCTTCCTCAGTGCAGGCCAGATCATAGATGTAGTAACCGCCGTCCTTGGACTGGGCATAGATCTGGACACAGCCATCCCACCAGGACTCAACAGCCTGAACATAGGTGTGAACAGTGACCTGGCTTTCCAGAGCAGCAGCCACGAACTCATCGTGGGTCATAACGCCCTCGGGCAGAGTTTCCTCTGTGGTTTCCTTGGGCTGGGTGTTGTTGCAGCCGGCGAAAGCAACCAGCATAGTCAGCGCCAGCAGCAGTGCGATCAACTTTTTCATATTCATTCTCCTTTTAGCGTGTGCGTTTGTAAACGAACGCCTTCATTATACAACAAAAAAAACAGAAATCAATGGGTTTCTTTGGCTTTTTTCTTTTTTATGGCTTCTTTCATACTATAGATACCGATACAGGCCCATGCAACCGCCAAAATGCACAAAAGCAGCACTGCGGTTCCCGGCAGAGGCCCAAGGTCTTCCCGGCTTTGGGAGCCCACCTGAAGCTGATCCAGCCGGTACAGGGATGTCATTTCCTCAAACAGCTTATCTACATAGGCAGCATCCACCGTCTGCTTTCTGCGGACGGCTTTGGCCGTATTTTCGATCATCTGCCCGGCGGCATCCCGCACAGAAGCGGAGCCGTTGAATACGGGGGTAACAAAGGTGTTTTCCACATTGCGCAGCAGCAGCTCCGTAGCCGCCAGCTTCACATCGTAATACAGCTCATTATCCTCACCCGCCCGGGCCAGGTAATCCTGATATTCATCACTTTCCTGGGCCTTGGTGGTCACAGGGGCATAGCCCTCGGTCTGGGCGTAGGAGATCTGCACCTCATTGGTCAGCATATACTGGGCGAAGAGCCAGGACGCCAGGACTTCCTGGGGATCCTCCTTATTGAACACGCACATACTGGGACCTTGGGAGATCATCTGAGGATTCTCCGTATCGAACTGGGGGATCTCCATTACCACCGTTTCAAACTGCACCAGCTTGTCCTCGCTGATATCCAGCAGAGGCGCGTTGCTGCCCATCCAGGTGGCACCGGCTGTGGAGTCCACCGCGAAAATGCACTGGCCCGCATTCAGAAAATTGGCAGGATAGCTGGAGATCTTGAAAGTGGAGAAAGCCCCGGTTTCAACATGCTCAGCCACCGTATAGAGAAACTCTCTGGCGGTGTCATTGAACAGCAGGATATCCCCATCAGCGGTAGAATACCCGGCGTTCTGCTGCTTCAGCACCTGGATCATCATGTTGTCGGTAGATTTGTAGATGAAGGGGATCATTGTTTTCTGCCCATTGATCAGGTAGTTCCCCTCCGCATCCTTTGCGGTAGCCGCTTCGGATACCTCCCAGATGAAATCCCAGGTCAGCTTCTCAGGAAGCGTGAAGCCCAGCTTTTCCACGAAGGTCTTGTTTACATAGCAGGCTTCCGTAGAGCGCATATAGGGAATGGCGTAGTAGTGGCCGTTGAAAGCGCACTCCTCCAAAAATTTCGGCACGATCTGATCCACTGCAGGACCATCAAAGGCCACCTCACTGCCACCCAGCCCATACCGGCTGTCCGTCAGCAGTTCGTCCAGGGACACCACCGTATTGCCGCCAGTCAGATAGGTAGCGATATGGTCGGGATAGGTAATGCAGACATTAGGCGTGGTATCCGTCGCCAGATTGGTGATCACATCATTGTAGATGCGGCCATAGTCCGTATACAGCCGGAGGTTGACCTTGATATTGGGATACAGCGCCTCAAAATCTTCGATCGCTTTCTCATAGATCCGTGTTTGGGTCACATTGGTGTCGTTCTTGGCCCAGAAGGTGATCTCATAATCCCGGGAGGTATCAAATTCTTCCGGGATCTGAAAGGCGGGCATGGATATTTTGCCATGGCAGCCGGTCAGCAGCAGGGCTAGCAGCACAAAGAGCGCGGTTATCTTTTTCATCCCTTTGTACCTCCTCTGGCAACGCCCGCCATGATCTTCTTATGGAATACCAGGAACAGCACGATCAGCGGCACGGAGATGACCACCACCGCCGCCATCATGGCCGGAATGTTCTCACGGCCAAAACCGTTTTCCCGGATCTCCTGGATGCCGTTGGAAACCAGAAAATAATTCATGTCATCGGTGATCAGCCGGGGCCACACATAGCTGTTCCAGCACTCGATGACCTTCAGAATGGTCACCGTAATGAGGGTCGGCTTGCAGATAGGGACCATGACCTTCAGCAGATACTTCATATCAGAAGTGCCGTCCACCTTGGCTGCGTAGTACAGTTCGTCGGGGATCTGGGCAAAATTTTCTTTCAGCAGATAGATATAAAACACCGATGTTACCGACGGCAGCACCAAACCGGTAAAGGTATTGCGAAGATCCAGTTCCGTAACGGTGACAAAGTTGGTAATGACCACCAGCTCACTGGGAATCATCATCAGCGCCAGAAACAGTGTAAATGCCAGGTCACGGCCCTTGAAGCTCAGCCGCGCGAAGCCAAAGGCTGCCAGCACTGTTACGATCAGCATAATGGCCGTGGTCGCTGCAGTGAAAATAATGGTGTTGGCGAAATATTTGGCTAAGGGCACTGCCGTGAAGGCTTCCAGATAGTTTTCAAGAGTCGGCGCCAGGGTATAGAGCTGGGGAATGTACTCAGAGTTGTAAGCGCCATAGCTCTTGATGGAGCTGAGGGTCATCCAGTAGAAGGGAAACAGCACCGCCAGCGCCCAGATGGTCAGAAAGGTGTAGATCACACCGTTTTTTACCCGGCTGCGCCGCTTTGCGGCCTGCTCCAGTTTCTCATAATTCACAGTATTCTCCATGGCACAGCCCTCACACATAATGGACATGCTTACGGCTCACCAGCAGGTTGATGCAGGTGATGGTCAGCACGATGGCAAAGAGGATCATGGCTGCCGCCGACGCATAGGAGGGGTAGCCGCCGCTGTTGCCGTAAAGCATATCATAGACATATCCCACAATGGTATTCATGCCCGCCGTATTCAGATCCGTCCCAAACAGGGCCACCGCGTCGCTGTAGGCCTTGAACGCACCGATAAAGCCGGTGATCACCAGGTAAAATACTGATGGGGATATCATAGGCAGGGTGATCTTTGTGAACATCCGCATTCCCGCCGTACCGTCCACCCGGGCGGCGTTATAGTAATTCTGGCTCACCGATGCCAGCGCGCCGGTGAGAATAATGATCTTAAAAGGCAGGACGATCCACACGGTGTACAGGCACAGCACAAACATTTTTGCCCAGTATGGGCCGCTGATAAAATCAACAGACTCCCCACCGAACCAGCCGATCAGCAGGTTCACCAGGCCATCGGTATAGTCGGTCTTTTTGAACAGGATCATAAAAACCAGACCCACTGCCAGGGTATTGGTTACATAGGGCAGGAAGTAAATGGTCTGATACAGGTCCTTTAAGGGCTTGATATGGTTCAGGCCCAGAGAGATCAGCAGCGCCAGACCTGTGGATACCGGCACTGTGATGGCCACCAGAATCAGGGTATTCTTCACCGCCTGCAGGAAGTAGGGATCATGCAGCACATAGGAGTAGTTGTAGATGCCCACGCCAAAGGAGGTCTGGGATGCAAAGTTAAAGCCTTCCTCAAAGGAATAGATCAGCACATCCACCAAAGGATATACCATGAAAACGCCCAAAAACACAATGGCAGGCAGCAGATACAGCCAGCCCTTCCAGTTATTGTTTTCCATGCATTCCCTTCTTTCGCACAGTTTCTTATTTTATATTTTATCCCAATCCAGCATACAAGTCAAGGCCGCGAAAAAAAGTATGGGAGAATATATGCAGGCCTCCCGGATTTTGGGACTCTCAGCGCCTGGGCAGCACCGGTCCCTCTGAAACAACTGTTGTGGTTTACTACTTGTTTTATGGAATATTTTGTGGTAAAATGGCAGGAAAGTCCATATTGGGAGGTTGTTCCATGGAATTTTATGTAAACCATCCTGTTTTATACATCATCGCCGGACTCCTGGTAGCAGTGGTTCTCGGGCAGTCGGTATTCTTTCTTGTGAAGGCCCTGCGGCGCAGCAAAGAGCTGGGCATGGACCAAGCCAAGATCCGCAAGACCATTCGCACCGCTGCTGTTTTCACCATCGCCCCGGCTGTGGCCATCGTTATCAGCGTGATGACCCTGAGCCAGACCTTGGGCCTTCCCCTGCCCTGGCTGCGGCTCAGCGTTGTAGGCTCTATGAGCTATGAAATGGTCGCTGCCAACAACGCCCTCAGTGCCATGGGGCAGACCTTAGGCTCCGGCAGCGCGCTGACCGCCCAGCAATATGTGAATGTGCTGACCGTTATGACCGTCAGCATTATGATGGGTATCTGGCTGGTGCCTGCCATCGGCAAGAAGCTGCAAAAGGGTATGTCCAGCCTTTCAAACCGGGATGCCAAATGGGCGGATATTTTCTCCAATGCCCTGTTCATTGGTATGATCGCCGCGTTCCTGGGCTTTGTTTTCAGCAATGTTTCCCGGCTGTGGGACCCTGCTGCCCGGACTGTCACGGAAACTATCATCGAAAACGGTGCAGAGGTGGAGCGGCAGGTTTCCGTTTCCGCCACCTCCGGTCTGATCCCAGTCTGCGTCATGCTGACCTCCGCGCTGACCATGATCGTCTGCGGCCTGCTGATACGAAAGCCCAAATTGAAATGGCTCAGTGAGTACGCATTGCCCATCAGTCTGGTTCTGGGTATGGCCGCTGCCATTCCCTTCACCGCGTGGCTTGGTTAAGGAGGTGCCTGTATGAAAAAGCAAATGTCTTACATTGATTCTGTACACCGGGACGGACGGATCTGGAATCTGACCGTCATGGTTCTGCTGATGGCCTTTCCCGTGACTGTGGCCATTCTGTTCGGTGCCGCTCCCGACTGGGGCGCTCTGGGCGTGGGCCTGCTGGCCACCGCCCCCATGTACTGGGCCGTGGGTGCCATTGAAACTGTTACCTTTGTTCCCATGCTGGGTGCAGGCGGCTCCTACTTAAGCTTTGTCACCGGCAATATCACCAATCTGAAGCTCCCCTGCGCGCTGAACGCCCTGGAGCAGAATGAGGTCAGCGCCAACTCTGAAGAAGGCGAAGTGATCTCCACCATTGCCATCGCCACCTCCAGCATCGTTACCACCATTGTGATCATTCTGGGCGTCATTGCCATTGTTCCTCTGACTCCCGTCCTGCAGGCCCCGGTGCTGCAGCCTGCCTTTGCCCAGATCCTGCCTGCCCTGTTCGGCGGCCTGGGTGTGGCCTTTGTGTCCAAGAACTGGAAGCTGGCTCTCGCTCCCATTGGGCTGATGCTGGTGCTGTTCATCTTTGTTCCCGCTTTGAATGAAGGTACTGTGGGCATCATGGTGCCGGTTTCCGCCCTGTTTACCATTGCCATTGGCAGAATCCTCTACCGGAGAGGGGTGCTGTAAATGCTGTACATCCTTTTGGGAATCGTCGGGCTGCTGTTAGCGGTCATTCTGATCCGCGCCGCTATGTTCAACCCCAAGCCCCAGCCACCTGTCAGTGAAGAAACCGTGACCTTTGATAAGGATGCTGCCGTTGCATCTTTGGCAGAACTGGTCAAATGCAGAACGGTTTCCTATAACGATCATGCTTTGGAAGACGATGCCGAATTTGAAAAGCTGATCGCTTTGCTTCCCACCCTGTATCCCAGAGTATTTGATGTCTGCTCCGTGCGGCAGCTTCCGGACCGGGCACTGCTGTTCCGCTGGCCCGGCAAAAAGGATGCCGCGCCTACGGTGCTGATGGCCCACTATGATGTGGTGCCTGTGGACGGGGAAAAATGGGAGAAGCCCCCCTTTGCCGCCATTATCGAGGACGGCGTTCTCTGGGGCCGCGGCACTCTAGACACTAAGGTGACCGTCAATGCGATCCTCAGTGCCGCCAACCATCTGATCGCCAAGGGCTACAAGCCGGATAACGACATCTACTTCGCTTTCTCCGGCGGTGAGGAAGTCAACGGCAAGGGCGCTGTCAATATTGTGGATTACTTTGTCCGCCACCACATCCAGCCTGCGCTGGTGGTTGACGAGGGCGGCGCTGTGGTAGAAAATGTATTTCCCGGTGTCAAAGAGCCCTGCGGTCTCATCGGCATCGCGGAAAAAGGCATGCTCAATGCCCAGTACCGGGTACTGTCCGGCGGCGGTCACGCTTCCGCGCCCCCGGTGAAAACGCCCATCGCCACCTTAGCAAACGCCTGCCGCAAGGTTTTGAAGCATCCCTTCACAATGCACATCACAAAGCCTGCCGCCGGCATGTTCGACACTCTGGGCCGCCGCTCCACCTTTGTGTATAAACTCATTTTTGCCAACCTCTGGTGCTTCGGACCTGTTCTGGATCTGATCTGCCGGCTCAGCGGCGGGGAACTGAACGCCTTGGTCCGTACCACCGTGGCCTTTACCCAGATGGAAGGCAGCTCCGCCCGGAATGTACTCCCTACAGAAGCCACCATGGTATCCAATATGCGCTTAAACCCTCAGGATACTGTACAGTCCGCCCTGCATCACCTGCGTAAGGCGGTAAACAATCCTTCTGTGGAGATCACCGCATTGGAGGGCAGCGAGCCCAGTCCCATTTCCGAAACCGACTGTCCTGCCTGGGACAAAGTGGCCGCTGCCGTTGCCGAAACCTGGCACGGCTGTGTAGTTGCCCCCTATCTGATGGTCCAGTGTTCTGACTCCCGCCACTACCGGGATCTGAGCAGCCATGTCTACCGTTTCTCGGCCATGGATCTGACCGCCGAAGAACGGAAAACCATCCACGGCAATAACGAGCGCATCCGTCTGGAAACTGTCCACAGGGCGGTAGAATTCTATATCCGCTTAATACAGAAGTGCTGATAAAAAGATATTGGGAACAGATCTGAAAACTCTGTCTTGTAAACAATGAACATGCTCCGGTTTGTGCTGTCTGCACAAACCGGAGCATGTTCATTACTTTTTGCGGCAGGTTTTTTATTATTTGATGGTGTTGCTGTTATTCAAAACCAGCGTGCTGTAGAGGAACAGTACATCCTGGCCGTGGAATTCCATAAACCGATCCAGCATCTGACTGCTGAGATAGCGGATATCCACCAGGGTCACCTTGGCGTAATCCCGCACCAGCAGCGGTGCGATGCTGCTGCCGAAGGAGTCCCGGAAGATGATCAGCTCCCGGTCAGTGGAAGCATTGGGATTTTCGATGGTCAGCAAAGATTTTGCTCCGCTGAGGAACACATCATAAAGGTCCTTGCTCTCCAGCATATCCATGTTGTACACATCCGTATACTGCCCTGTTTCGTGGTCATAGACCTTGCAGCTGGAAAGGATTTCGTTTTCCATAATATGCAGGGTCTCCGGCTTCATAGGCAGAGCCGCCTGGCCGTAATAAACACCGTAGAAAGGCCGCTCCAGTGCCGTCTGGGTGAAGCTGCCGCTTTCAAAGGGCCGCACGCCCATGGCATCACACAGCTTCTTTGCCGCATCCAGCAGATACTCCTGCCGCCAATGGGTATCCGTGCGGTAATAGCTTTCTTCTGTCAGCGTATCGGTCAGATCCACATAAGTGGCCCAGGGCATCCCTTTGTCAAAGGCCTCAAACATAGCTGCATAGTCCATGGCAAGATAACCGTTTTCCTCCGCCAGATAATAGCCCTTGTCCGGAACCACCGTCATAAACACCGTGCTGCCGGTGTCCTTGAGATACTTGTCATAGACAAATTGGAACTTGCTCAAGGCGTGATCCAGAGAATCCTGGCTCAAGGGGTATTCCAATTTAGCCGCGTAACCGTCAGCCACATAGATATCGTTGTTATCGGCCTGGTTCAGCACATAGTAGTGAAACAGGGATTTGATCTGCCGGAAGGTGTCCCGCAAAGGAAACTGATCCAGGGTATAGCCTTCAAAATCCGTCATAAACCTGCCGCTGAGAATCGTTTCCACGGAGATGTCCGGCATTTGATCCAGAGGACGGCGCTCCGATTCCGAAATCTCTTTGGCAGGGCCAAACCAGGCACCCACTGTCAGCAGTACCCAAAGGCACACCAGCAGTCCCGCGCCCATGGCGCGAACTTTCTTATGCTCCATTCGTGCCACCCCCTTAGAAACGGAAATACAGGAAGGGGCTGAAAGACCCATCCACCAGATAGCCGCTGCACACCAGCAGCAGAAGGATCAGAACCACGGGCTCCAGAATCGCCACAATCCTGTTCTTATAAAGCCGGCTGGCAGTATCCCGGACCAGGGGTGTCGCCCCCACAAAGCCGATGACGAACAGCAGGGCGTAGCTTCTGAGATAATACAATGTTTCCGCGCTGAACAGCGGTACACCGCCAAAGCCGAACATACCGGCAATGTCGCTGCCTGCTTGGGCCATGTTTTCCGCGTTGAACAGCACAAAGCCCAATATCACCACCAGCAGCGTATAGCCCCGGCGCAGAACGGTGGGCAGTTTCTGCAAAGCCGGGATCCACTTTTCCGCCATGAGGCATACCGCGTACAGCAGTCCCCACAGCACAAAATTCCATGCCGCCCCATGCCACATGCCCGTCAGCATCCATACCACCAGGGTATTGAATACCCAGCGGCCCTTACTTACCCGGTTGCCCCCCAGGGGGATATAGATATAATCCCGGAACCAGCTTCCCAGGCTCATGTGCCAGCGGCGCCAGAACTCTGCCACGCTCTTGGAAAGGTAAGGATAGTTAAAGTTCTCAATGAAGCGGAAGCCAAATACCCGGCCCAGGCCGATGGCCATATCGGAGTAGCCGGAGAAATCGAAGTAGATATTGAGTGTAAAGGCAATGGCGTACATCCAGTAAAACAGCACGCTCTTTTCGCCGGACTCCCGGAACAGCTTCATCAGCAGGGCAAAATTGTCGGCAATGATGACCTTCTTGGCAAGGCCCACCAGAAAACGCCGCAGACCCAATGCCACATCGTCCCAGCTATGGGTTCTCTCATTCAGTTCCCGGGCTACATCCACATAGCGTACGATAGGGCCGGCGATCAACTGGGGAAACAGGGCCACATACGCGCCAAAACTGATGGGATTTTTCTGGGAAGGCACATTACCCCGGTATACATCAATGGTATAGCTGAGACACTGGAAGGTGTAAAAGCTGATACCAACGGGCAGCGCCAGCTTCAAAAGCGGTACGCTGAGCCCGGTAACGGCATTAAAGGAATCAATAAAGAAGTCCGCGTACTTAAAAATGCCCAGCAGCGCCACGCTGATGACGATGGACACGGTCAGCCAAAGCTTTTTCCACTTCTGCGCCTTGCAGCAGCCAATGGCCAGGCCGCAGCCGTAAAACAGCCCGATGGTGAAGATCATCAAAAACAGCAGCTTCGGCTCACCCCAGCCGTAGAATACCAGGCTGGACAGCAGCAGCACTGTGTTTTTCAGCGCCCGGGGGACCAAAAAGTATACGGTCAGTACCGCAGGCAGAAAGTAATAAAGAAACGGAATACTGGAAAACAGCACTTATTTCCTCTCCTTTGCAAAAACGGCAGCGGCAAAAGAACCGCTGCCGTTTTTATTGTTCAACGATTAGCCGATTGCCTCGTCTACCAGAACATTGGTAGTGGGGTAAGCAGCGGTCAGCTTGGTCTGGAAAGGAGTCACAGCGTCGCCGTGGCCGAACATGACCACAACATAGCCGCCCACTTCCGCAATGACCAGCTTCTCAGGGAAACCGCACATCCACTGGTTGCCCTGGATCGCGGTCTGCATAGCAGTCGCAAAAGCATTGGCATCGGCAACAGCATAAGCAGCGCAGGTGAAGGTGTTGGCGTTCATGCCATGGATCAGAGAAGCGGCATCGGTGATGTTTGCGGTCTGGTCAGCAGGCACGATCAGGTTGCCGGTCAGGAAATCGGTATTGGAAGCCTTGCCGGGAGCGCCGTCGACCATGTTGTCAAAGTCGCCGCCCATGGCAAAGAACTTCTCCTCGTCGCCGAACTGGCCCCATACGGTCTCCAGGATCTCCAGAGCGGAAGCGATGGTAACCGCAGGCTCAGTGGTGGTCTCAACGGGTGCGGTGGTGGTTTCATTGTTGTTTGCAGCGGGTGTGCAGGCAGCCATAACGGCAACCATGGTCAGCGCCAGCGCAAAGGTGATGATCTTCTTCATTTTAATTGTCCTCCAATTATGAATTGCTTTTTCTTCTTTTGATGGATAGTGTATCCCAGACACAGCAGGCCAATTCCCAGGATCACCCCTGCGGAATCGATTCCCACATCCTTAATGCTGGGACCGCGGTCCGGGATGAAGCGTTGGATCGTTTCATCCACACAGGCCGCCAGGCATCCGCATACCATACTTGGTACGATAAATGCCCATTTTTTCTTTTTCAGCATGGCAAACAGCCAACCCAACAGCGCGCCCAGAGCGCAGAACTCTGAAAAATGCGCCAGCTTTCGCAGCAGGCCATGGCCTTGACTCTCTTCCCCGCCGTTGGGGAAAAGCAGCGAGACAAATGTATGTACCCATTTGCTCAAAGCCCCGGACAGTTCTCCCGGAAGCAGTGAATTGCCCCAGATGAATGCCAGATTCACAGCAAGCAGGCAGACACACAGCCGCATTCTGCCCTGCGTACGGCGGATCACGGGATCACTCCCAGATGCTCCAGCAGGATCTTCAGACCCAGCAGGATCAAGATCGCGCCGCCGCAGAATTGGGCCTTTTTTTCGTAACGGCTGCCGAATACATTGCCGACCTTCACACCTGCACCGGACAGGACAAAGGTGATCACGCCGATGAGCAGCACCGCCGTCACGATGTTGACATTGCCAGCCATTGCCAGGGAAATGCCCACTGCCAGCGCGTCGATGCTGGTTGCCACCGCCATAACGAACATAGTCTTGACAGAAAGGTCCGCTTCGTTGGCATCGCAGCTATCTTCCTTTTTCTCAAAGGCTTCTTTGAGCATATTGACACCAATGAGCGCCAGCAGCACAAAGGCCACCCAATGGTCAAAGGCCTCAATGGCATCGGCAAAGATCGTGCCCAGGAAAAAGCCGATCAGCGGCATTAACGCCTGAAAACCACCGAACCACGCGCCGCAGATCGCCTGGGCCCGCAAGTCCGCCTTTTTCATACACAGGCCCTTGCAGATGGAGACCGCAAAGGCATCCATACTCAGGCCCACCGCCAACAGCAGCAGTTCAACAAATCCCAAAAAAATCGACCTCCGTGCCGTACCGGCGCGGAAGCCCTGCGAAGAAGCCCGCGCCGCTAATCAAGTCTCGTCATTTCAGGCGCGGCCAGGGGTTGCCCCCAGGATGTTGACCGGCCCCGCAAAACACGCGGCGACTACTCCCTCTTCGGGCCGTATTATATCAGCTTTGTCCACCCATGTCAAGGCTTTAAGTTATGAATTTACTTTGAATACGGGAGAATTCTGCACTTTTCCCGTTTCTTTGCCACAAAAAGACCCCAAGCGAAAAACTCCGCTTGGGGTGTGGTTTTTACAGGTGCGCCTCGTTGATAAGGATATGCACATCGTCCAACTGCTTCTGGGAAACGGTGGTGGGCGCGTCCATCATCAGGTCCTGGGCGTTCTTGTTCATGGGGAAGGTGATGACCTCACGGATGGATTCCTCGCCGCACAGCAGCATCACGATCCGGTCGATGCCGGGTGCCGCGCCTGCGTGGGGCGGCGCGCCGTAGGTGAAGGCGTTGTACATAGCGGGGAACTTGGCCTTTACATCCTCTTCACCCAGGCCTACCATCTGGAAGGCCTTGACCATGATCTCAGGGTCGTGGTTTCTCACAGCGCCGGACGCGCTCTCATAGCCGTTGACCACCAGGTCATACTGGTTGGCGTTGATAGCCAGCAGCTTTTCAATGTCGCCCTCGGCAGCTTCCAGCGCGGCTTTGCCCCCCTGGGGCATAGAGAAGGGATTGTGGCAGAATTCCAGCTCACCGGATTCCTCGCCCATCTCGTACATGGGGAAGTCCACGATCCAGCACATAGCGTACTGGTTCTCGTCGAAGTGGCCGGGGACACGCTTACCCAGCATAGTACGGACTACGCCCGCAGTTTTCTGAGCGGCAGACTTCTTGGCGGATGCGGCCATGCAGACAAAGCTGCCGGGCTTCAGATTCAGCTTTTCGGTCAGCGCCGGGGTATAATCTGTCAGGAATTTGGAAACACCGCCGGTGAGGACGCCGTTCTCGTCCACCTTAACCCAGCATACTTTATTGCCAGTCTGTACTTCCACATCCACAAGGAGCTTATCGATCCACTTGCGGCCCTCCGCAAAGTTGTCCACCACAACGGCCTTGACGGTTGCGTTCTGGAAGGGACCGAATGCGCAGCCGGCAACCTCTGCGGTAATGTCCTGGACCTCCAGGTCGATGCGCAGGTCGGGCTTATCAGAGCCATAGCGCTCCATGGCATCGTTAAAGGCAATGTGACGCCAGGGCCAGGGAGAAACCCGCTCATACTTACCGAAGTTCTGGAATACAGGGCCAAGCACCTCTTCCAGGGTAGACAGTACATCTTCCTGGGTTGCAAAAGACATTTCCATATCCAGCTGGTAGAACTCACCGGGGGTACGGTCAGCACGGGCATCCTCGTCACGGAAGCAGGGGGCGATCTGGAAATACTTGTCGAAGCCGGAGGTCATCAGCAGCTGCTTGAACTGCTGGGGTGCCTGGGGCAGGGCATAGAACTTGCCGGGGTGGTTACGGGCAGGCACCAGATAGTCACGGGCGCCTTCGGGAGAAGAAGCGGTCAGAAAGGGCGTGGTGATCTCCAGGGAACCCTTCTCGGTCATGCGGCGGCGGATATCAGCCACCACCTGGCAGCGCAGAATAATGTTCTGCTTCACGGCAGGATTCCGCAGGTCCAGATAACGGTACTTCAGTCTGGTATTCTCGTCAGCATCCTTACTCTTATTGATTTCAAAGGGAAGCTGGTTGTGGCGGCACTTGCCCAGCACCTCGATTTTCTCGGGTACGACTTCGATCTCGCCGGTGGCCAGCTTGGGGTTCTTGCTCTCCCGTTCCCGGACAGTGCCGGTAACAGAAATGGTGGATTCCTTATTGATGCCCTTGATCACGCGCATCATTTCTTCCGTTTCCACCACAACCTGTGTGGTGCCGTAGAAATCACGCAGGACCAGAAAGGCAAAGTTAGCGCCCACTTCACGGACATTTTCCAGCCAGCCGACGATGGTTACATGTTTGCCTGCATCGGAAAGCCGCAGCTCCCCGCAGGTATGGGTTCTGGATTGGAGCATACTATATATCCCCTTAACTGTATATTTTAGCTGATACATTGTCGCACAAAATACGCGAATTGTCAATCATTTACCGCAATTTTACCCCACAGGAAAAAAGCGAAAAAGTTCGGTTTTCACATTTTTCACAAATTTTAAGATTTTACGGCTTTTTTTATTGTTATACTGTAAAAGTTGAAAAAAAACCGAATTTTTGGGTTGATTTTACAGAGCTTTTGCACTACAATAGGTTGCAAGCGTCTGAGAATAACCCACGCTCAGGTTTTTGAGGTGAAACATTTTGCTCAATATTGTACTGCACGAGCCGGAGATCCCCCAGAACTGCGGCAACATTGCCCGCACCTGCGCCGCCACCGGCGCTGTGCTGCACTTGATCCGCCCGCTGGGTTTCGACATTTCGGAAAAGGCTGTCCGCCGGGCAGGTCTGGACTACTGGCATCTGGTAGATGTCCGGGTTTACGACAATCTGGCCGACTTCTTCTCCCGCAACGATGTGAAGGAATTTTGGTGTCTTTCCACCAAAGCCCCCCGGTGCTATACGGAAGCGGAATTCACCGATGGCTGCTACCTGCTTTTCGGCAAGGAGACCAAAGGCCTGCCGGAAGATTTTCTGGACGCGCACTTCGACCGCTGTGTGCGTATCCCCATGCGTCAGGAAGCCCGAAGTCTGAATCTGAGCAACGCTGTAGCCATCACGGTCTACGAGGCGCTGCGGCAGCTGGATCACCCCATGCTGCTGAACCACGGAAAAATGAGAAAATAAATTCCAATATGGAGGAATGAACATGAACTACAACAAGAAGTCTATTGAAGACATCGAGGTAGCCGGCAAGCGTGTGCTGTGCCGCTGCGACTTCAATGTTCCCACCAAGGAAGGCAAGATCACTTCCGACAAGCGGATCGTTGCCGCTCTGCCCACCATCGAGTATCTGGTAAACAAGGGCGCTAAGGTCACCCTCTGCTCCCACATGGGTAAGCCCAAGGGCGAGTGGAAGCCCGAGCTGAGTCTGAAGATCGTGGCTGAGCGTCTGAGCGAGCTGCTGGGCAAGCAGGTCATCATGGCTGCCGATGTTGCCGGCGAAGATGCCAAGGCTAAGGCTGCCGCTCTGAACAACGGCGATGTGATGCTGCTGGAGAATACCCGTTACATCAAGGGCGAGACCAAGAACGATCCCGAGCTGAGCAAGGCTCTGGCCGATCTGGCCGATGTCTTCGTCAATGACGCTTTCGGCACCGCTCACCGCGCTCACTCCTCCACCGCCGGTGTTGCCGATCACCTGCCCGCCGTCTGCGGCTACCTGGTGGAGAAGGAAGTCTCCATCATGGGCAAGGCTCTGGCCAACCCCGAGCGTCCCTTCGTCGCCATCCTGGGCGGCGCCAAGGTTGCTGACAAGCTGAATGTCATCAACAACCTGCTGGAGAAGGTGGATACCCTGATCATCGGCGGCGGCATGGCTTACACCTTCGCAGCTGCCAAGGGCTACACCGTCGGCAAGTCCCTGCTGGATGAC
>JAZKYA010000075.1:0-52212 GCA_045611945.1 Faecousia sp.
CCGGTGAGCAGAGTCTCCAAACGGCAGGACTCCATACCGGCGATCAGCTGCTCGTAGCCTTCCTTCAGTTCTTCCAGCATGGAATCGTCATCTTCCTCTGCTGCCATTTCGCAAATGGTCATCAGGTCATCCCAAGTGGAGCACATCTGCTCGTAGCGTTCCACCTTGGTCTCGGCCTGCTTGGTCTTTACCACGATCTTCTGGCTCTTTTCAGGATCATCCCAGAAGCCGGGGGCTTCCTGCATCGCATGCAGACGCTCCAGTTCGTTCTTCAGACCAGCCAGGTTCAGAGATTCTGCCAGGCCATCCAGCGCAGGGCGGCAATCATTGAGTTTCTGCTTATAGCTGTCAAATTCAATATTCATAAACACATCTCTCATTTCGTGATTTTTGCATAGTTCGATTTATTATAGCTGAAACACAATATTTTGTAAAGAGAAAATATGAAAAAAGCGCCTTCTTTGTTTTATTTTCTTGACACTACCGGCAAAATTGAGTAGAATGTCCACATATGCCCCAGTAGCTCAGCAGGATAGAGCGTCCGCCTCCTAAGAATCAGATGAGGTAATTCCTTATAAAAGAATTTCATAGATACGCCCCAATAGCTCAGTGGATAGAGCACTCGCCTCCTAAGCGAGGGGTCGGAGGTTCAAGTCCTCTTTGGGGTGCCAAACACCGTGATTTTACCGCAAATCACGGTGTTTTCCTTACTTTTTGTCCCATTATTCAATTTCAATTCAAATCCCATTTGAGGGCCGCAGCTCTTATGGCCCCTCAAATTGGATTCGAACATTTTTTGAGATTTTTGCTAAGAATTTCGCGTTTTTGCTAAGAGACGGTTTTGCACTGTCTGGTATTATCCGAACAAATTGGTATTGAGCAGGCCCTTCACTACGGCCGCAAGCTCCGGATTTGCCTGCAGCTGAAGCAGTAGCTGCATCGCATCCAAACCGGGCTGCTGGGCTGCTTGGGAACGCAGAGACTCCTCCACACCCCGCAGGTTCGGCTTTGCATAGAAGCCTGCCTCAAAGCGCTGGGCATTCACCTTCCGGTCCTCGTCCAGAATGTGGGCATAGACCTGAGTGACCATATCGGGCTGAGAGTGACCCGTATCGCCCTGCGTTGCTTTGATGTCTCCCTTGTTCAGCTTCAACTTATAGGTGGTACTGGAGTGGCGCAGCGAGTGGAAAACCACATCCGGAAGGTCCGCCTTCCTTTTCAGACGGTTAAAAGCATTGCCAATCACCCGATCCTCGCAGGGCCGGCCATTTTCCAGCGTAATCACCAGATTATAGTCATAGTAATCGTCTCCAAGGATCGCCTTCAGCTTGTCCTGGCTGTCCTTCCAGCTGCGCAGCAGTTTGGCGAGTGTGGCCGGAATCCAGACCTTACGGATACTGGATTCGGTCTTCGGCTTTTTCAGCACCAGGCGGGTCTTGGCTTTTCCGGTAACCACAGATGGAAATGTATAGAAAATATCCTCCTCACCCAAGGCTTGCACTGCGCCTTCATCCACTCTTGCCAGAACCTTCTCCACTTTGAGATAGGCATTTTCATTCATGATCGCCGCATCAGAGATGTCCAGGCAATCCCATGTCAGTCCGCAAATTTCCCCAAAACGGAGCGAGCAGGCAAATGAAAGATGAATCGCCAGAAACAATCTGTCGTCCTCACAGGCATCCAGCGCCCTGCGGATGGTATCTGCATCCCAGATAGCCCGTGCCTTCGCTTCATGCTTGGGAAGCGTCGCTCCAACGAATGGATTTTTGCCCACCATGCCCCAACGGATCGCCTGTTGGAAAGCACAGCGCATCAGCTTGTTGATCTTCATGATGGTGCAGGGAGTGATGTACTCGGTTTTGGGACTGCGTCCGTTGACTTCCACCGCTTTGGTTCTCTGGAGCTGATGGATAAACCTGTCCACCACCCGGGCATCCACATCCTGCACATTCACATCTCCCAGAATGGGATTGATGTAGTTGCGGATGAGGCCCGTATTGGAGGAATACATGGACAGTCCCCATTTCCGGAGTCCGTACATCTCCACAAACTCATTTAGAAAGTCCTTAACTTTCATTGTGGATGGAACGATGAACGTACCGGTAGCCATTTCATGTTCGATCTCATTCTTGCGCTTTTGCGCTTCCTTTTTGGAAGGAATCGGAGGTTCCCATTTTTGCCGTGTTACACCGTTCTCGTCAGTGTAGTTGTACACTACAGAATATTTGTTACCTCGTTTTACAATCGTCGCCATGGATTTCTATCTCCTTTACATGATTAGTCTCCTCGACCGTCTAACCATGCATCGAAGGGTTTCTTGGGAATCCGAATGGAACTACCCACCCGGATCACCGGGAACAACCCCTTCTTAACAAGCTCGTACGCAGCGGTGCGGCTGATTCTTGCCTCACGGGCGATCTCCTCTACCGTATATACGCGCTCATTCGCGACATTACGTTCCTGCAACTTACTCATATTAAACTCCTTCCTCAGGTAAGTCACAGCTACGTATTAATATTATATCACAGCGTTCGACTCCCTGAAATGCAATTTTCTGTAAACTTTTTTCATGATATGTTTTCTCTTTCTGTAAGGATGATTTTCAATGAACTTGCTGATTGTTTCATTGGCTATCCACCTTTATCGTCTCCGCTTTCACCTCCAATCTATGAGCAGCGAGTTCTTCGTTCTTTGCCCTCTAAATATTAATTACGTTTCAATTTGGGGCAAATGAGCATTTTTCGTCACACTGTGCAAAAACTTCCCAAAAGAAACTTATCCTCGACATTTCTTGCATCGCAGGCCAAATACGCAAAAACGCAGCAAGCCATATCAGACCTGCTGCGTTAGAAAACCGTATTCACTTGTTATCAAACAGTCTTTTCGTGTGTTGTAGAGATTGCTACTTTTTCTCTGGTACCAATATATCACAGATATTATCGCTTGTCATCAGCAAAGACCCGCCAATTTGTTTACACCTTTTTGCCAATCAAATAAGGACCGGAAGGATGACTGCGAGTTCGGCATCCACGTCTGAACACCCCGCTCTGCTACAGTCAAACCTTCCGGCAATCGATTCGAAGATCTTCACCGATTGGGGACCCCTACTCCTTCTTTCGCGGATCCGTACCGTTCCACCGCCACCCGACGGTGTCAAACGGTGGGCGCACTTCCACCGGGACGGTAGCCTGGGTGCTTGATCTTGCCTTGTAAACATTATAGTACAGATGTTCACTTTTGTCAAATAAGCACCCATTCCCAAATGAGTCTGGGGAGAACATTGCGTAAACTTTTTATAAACATTAGGGTTCCGTCCGCAATGAAAGAAACACCCTAGTAACTATCCCAGTATAAAAGACTTAACAACAATCAATCAGCGCACGATATCCAAAATCACCAACTATCCACCCAGTGCCAGGCTTCGGCTGCCACTGATAGCGGTTTTTTCCTTCATTGGGGAATAGGTGTTCCATGATAGATGCGATCACGCCGCCGTGAGTGATGATGCAGGTATCATCCTTGATTTCAGACAAAGCTTCCAATACCCGCGCTTTCATCTGCTCACCGCTTTCCCCTTTCGGAGGAACATTTATTTCGTTATCTCCTGCGAGCCACGCTTGATATTCCTCTGTATCTTTCAACTGATCGTAGCTGTGCATCTCAAAAATGCCAAAATCCACTTCACGGAATCTGGGTTCAACCTCATACGGAACATCTCCAAAGAGCATTTGGAGAGTTTCGTTTGTCCGTTTCATACCGCTGGTAATGAATCGGACATTTTTAATGTCATAACGGATATTTTGGAGTTCTTCTCGGCCTGCGACAGACAAGGACAAGTCGGTGCTGCCACAATAGAGATGCTTTTCGTTAGCCTCGGTCTTGCCGTGGCGAATTAAGTAGATGGTCATTTTAGTCGCTGCTCCAATCCGCAGAAGATCCGGCTGACCTGCTTGGCTTCCTTGGTTAAATACTGCGCCAGTCTGCCGGTGCGCTGCCGCCAGGCCCGATTCTCTGCGCCCATGGGAACTACACCACAGAAGATATCCTGGAGAATCAGAATGCTATCCCGCCATTCCTCACGATGGTTTTCAAAATAGCCGATGGGATCTTCGTTGCAGGCGGTGAATGCTTCGATTTTATAGATGCAATGCTTGGAAAAGTCGATCTCGTCCTCGCCGCAAACATATACATCGGCATCCGTAATGCCGAAGGTCTCCTTTGCAAAATCCAGCTTGCCTTGATAGGCACCGCCGATAATCAGAATCATCTTGTCCCCTCCTCAAAGTAGTGCATATACGGCCACAGCGCAAAGCTCACCGATGGTCAGTGCGTAACCGGCAATATCGCCATTCATACCTTCCAGGGATTTGTAGGCCCGCCGCAAGGCCAGACCGTAGCCAATCAAGCAGCCCACAAGTGAGAAACAATACTTGCCACAGAGCAGGAAACCCATAGCCAATAATACACAAAGCATAATGGTCAGCGCTACCATGTGAGTTTTCGGCTTCTGTTGACCTGCGTACTGGCTGGTGGACATAGGTTTTAACCCGGTCACCGCCCAAGAAGAACAGCAGCGGCTCACTGCCGGGACGACGATTAGGATCAGGAAATTAGCATCCGTAGGCGCAGACGCAAAGAACGCAAACTGGGCGAGCATCAGCAGAACGATGCCAATGACAGCGAAGCTACCTACATGGGAATCCTTCAGAATCTCCCGGCGGCGCTCCAAATCCCGCCAGGATTTCATCGCATCGGTCACATCCATGTAGCCATCCAAATGGAGAAATCCTGTGACGATATAAGGATAGGCGGAGAGAACCAATGCAGTAATCATTGAGGGCAGGTTCAGTAGGCGGCACAGCCATGCAAGGCCTGCCCAAATAGCACCGATTTCCAAACCCACGATGGGCAGAAACAGGAGCATCTTATCTTTTGCTTTTTCATCCCAAATTTGCGGAGCGGGGATAGAGCAGAACATGCTCTGGCACATGGCAAAGGCATGCAGATAAGTTTTCATATGCACAGATCCCCCTTGTGGATGATAAATTGTCCAGCAGATACTTCGATAACCGTATCACAGACCGCAGCCAAGCGGCGGTCAATATCCGCCAAACACTTGCGGTACATTTCGGTGCTTTCTGAGTACCTCTCTGCATCAGAATAGATATAGTCGCTGACAAACACCGCATGGCGGACAGTTTTTGCAAACGCTACCAACGCATCGGCACAGCGGTTCGCCCCAGCCAGATCCATCTCATAATTCTTTTCCACCGGAAACAGAGAATTTTGAATTAAGGATGTAACACTGTCCACCAGAAATACGCCATTCTTATCGGCAATTTTCAAGCAGCCCAGGATGTTCCGGAAGCATTCCACAGTCTCGAAACCCATACCTTCCCGGTCTTCCAGATGTCGTCGGATTCGGTCATGATCTTCGCCGCCGCTGGGAATTAGGGTAGCCACATAATAGTGTTTTCCGCCTTTGGAGAGAGCCACCGACAAGTCCTGTGCCAAAGAGGATTTACCGCATTTCGCACCGCCGGAAATGAAATAGGTCATTTCGCACCCTCCACGGTAAACTTGTCACCTTCCCGGATCTCGTCTAAGTAACCATCGTCGATGCCCGCCTGATCAAATGTTGCCATATCATTGATGATGGCGCAGGCGGCATCCAAAATTTCAAATGCCAGAGGGCAACCGCTGCCCTCACCTAGCCGCATACCCAGCAGGAACAGAGGCTGCAGATTCATGGCATCCATAGCAAGCTTGTAGCCAATCTCGTAAGAAGCATGACTGGGAATAAAATACTGCACCGCGTTAGGACAGAGCTTGTAGGCACACAGAGCGGCAACTGCGGAAATAAAACCATCAATCACCACCGGGCAGCGCTTTGCGGCACAACCCAGGAAGGCACCGCACATGGCAACAATATCAAAGCCACCCACCGTGGCAAGCACATCCACCACATCATTTTTATCCGGGTTATTGATGGCAATGGCATCCTTGATGACCTGCTTCTTTTTCAGGAAACTTGCGTCTGTAATACCGCCGCCCCGGCCTGTCACCGCATCCACATCCGCATCCAGCAGAACAGAGAGAACCGCAGAAGAAGTGGTGGTGTTGCCAATACCCATTTCGCCAATGCCGATCACATCCGCGTCAGTTGCCTTCGCCAGTTCATAGCCGATCAAAATGGCTTGTTCTGCCTGTGCTTTTGTCATGGCAGGGCCTTTCACGATATTTTGAGTACCGTAGGCAATCTTCTTATTCAGTACCTTGGGTTCTTTGATATCCGCATTCACACCCACATCGCATACGGTGATTTCGCATCCGAAGTGCTTACAGAGGGTAGATGCGCCGGTCTTGTGCCGGGTCAGGTTAATTGTCTGCATCAGTGTCACTGACTGGGGTGCAGAGGAAACACCTTCCTCCACCACACCGTTGTCGGCCGCAAATACCAACAGGTGCTTTTTTTCAATTTTATTATGGACTTTTCCGGTAATACCAGCCAGCTGGACAGATAAATCCTCCAAGCGCCCCAGACTGCCGGGCGGTTTTGCAAGTTGTGCCTGCCGCTCCCGGGCAGCTGCTATGGCAACTTCGTCCAAAGTTGCAACAGAAACAATCATTGTCTGCAAATCCATTCTTGTCACTCGCTTTCTTTACGGTTCGCCTTTGCCAGTTCTGCCAAAGTACCGAATTTTGCCAGAATATAATCATATCCCTTTGGGTTGTGAGGCAATGTGCAGTTGGTACAGTTTTTGATTCCCTTGTCCGTATAGGAGCAGTTGCCGCCGCATTGATCCCCCAATGTGTACAGCGGACAATAACAGAACAGACAGTTAAATTCATTTTCATCTTTTACCTTATGGCAAGGAAAGTATTTGCAATCACGATTCTGAAAAAAGCGGTAGGAATTTTCCATATGGATTACCTCCGATTCGCAGTCTTTTTTTCTTTGGGTTCTTTCAGTCCGGCAGCTTCCAGCGCCCGCGGCCAGGGACCCAAAGCACTTTTAATCCGTATCTTTTCTATGGGTTCAAAATCCGCTTTTGTAGGCACGCGGCCAACCTCATCGGCTTTTTTCCGCAGTTGCTGAACAGCCCATATTCTCCACTGGTCTTCTTTCAGGCTGGCTCGTCTTGGGACATTGGCCGATTCATCCTTATCCGCCTTTTTGATACTTGCCGAGGCTGGTACATTTGAAAAAATGGGCTGCAGCTCAGCAATATGCGTACCACTGCCCGGATCAGCACCGTGATCCCCGGTGACATACACATCATGCCAAGATTGAAGCAGCAACGGGATGACCAATTCATCAACCTTATGTAAAAAAGACTTCTTTTCAAATTCACATCTTCGGTGCGCTGCCTCATCTGCGCCGTTGATGTGCAGAAGGACAAAAGAACAGCGTTTTGCCGCATCGATTGCAGTAACCGTCTTAGCAACCAAATCCGTATCCACATCACCTGTAGCCCCGGGCACGGGGATATATTCCATCCCCAACAAGCGGGCTATCCCCTTTACAACGGGAGTCCCACAAATAACCGCAGCTTTTTGTGAAAAGGGAGGCATACTTCTGGACACGGATTGTCCCCAAGGAACCAGACACTGTTCTTTTGTGCGCTGCGATAGAAAGAGTTTCTCAACTGCAACACACCCCTCGGGCTGCAATTGCTCAGAGGGGAGTCCCCCACAAGCATAGGGTGGGTGGGTAATCAAATCCGAAACAAATGTTGCCATTCCCGGAAATACCAGCAAGCTCTTGTACTGTTCCAAGTGGTAGTATCGGCAATTATCAGCACCTTGGAGCGTTTCAGGTGCAGGTGCAGGAACCGTTATGCATCCGTTTTCGTCCAGGGCAAACCAGCTTCCCCGCAAAATCAGGTCATTGGTGTTTACCGGAATACCATATCCCAGTGCTTCGGCATACCCCCGCAAATACTTCGGCACTTTTTCTACTCCCAACAGTCGCAAAATGCAACCCAGGCTTTCCGGTTCCTGGCCCTTGGTGGTATCGATGTGCTTCGTCAAATACATCCTCGACAGATTCGGATAGTCTGCAATGCGGAATCCAGAATCAGTCATACCGTCAATGATACAAAGTATTTTGCTCATAGAGGGGCTTACACCTCCCGGTTCAGAATCTTATATACCAATTCCATGTCCAATCCTTCCCGGACAGCGTCTGCCAATTTGTCGTACTGCTGTTCCTTATAGGCTTTCATATCAAAGGTTCCCAAAGAAGCAAAGTCGATTCCTTTCTGCTGACATAGAGCCTGTAATATGGTATCTGTTACACCGGGGGCATCGAAGATTCCGTGAATGTAGCTGCCATAGACATTACCGTTTCCGGTCACTGGATTTAAGTTCTCCTCACTGCGGCCCATATGGATCTCATAGCCCTCATAGGAAATACCATTCAGTGCGGACAGCATACCTTCGATGTTTACAAAGGTTCCACTGGTCTGCGTCTGTACCTTCTCCCCATGGAAAACCGTATCCATGGGCAGCAAGTCCATACCGGCAATTTTCGTTACTCCGGCAGCTTCAACCTGGTCAGGATCAGAAACCGTTCTTCCCAACATCTGATAGCCGCCGCAAACGCCGAACACTAGCGTTCCGGATGTTGCGGCTTTCAAAACTGCCGCTTCCAAACCACTCTGGCGCAGCCATTTGAGATCCGAAATGGTGCTCTTGGTGCCGGGAATCAGAATCATATCCGGCTTGTGTAAATCGGCAACTTTTTCTACATACCGTAACGATACATTCTCATACCGCTCGAAGGGGCTGAAATCCGTGAAGTTGGAAATTCTGGGCAATCGGACCACAGCGATATCTAAGAGTTTGCGATCCGTACTGCGGTTAAACCGCTCGCTCAGGCTGTCCTCATCGTCCACATCTACATAGGTATAGGGAATCACACCTGCCACCGGGACACCGCAGAGATCTTCCAGTATTTTGATTCCCGGCTCCAGAATTTTTTTGTCACCCCGGAATTTGTTCACCACGGTGCCTTTAATTCTGGCCCGTTCATCCTCTTCCAGAAGGGCGACCGTGCCATAAAGCTGGGCGAACACACCGCCTCGGTCAATGTCACCCACCAGTAGTACAGGAGCATCCACGAGCTTTGCAAGCCCCATGTTGACGATATCCTCCTGCTTGAGATTGATCTCCGCAGGACTGCCTGCACCCTCGATGACGATGATGTCGTACTCCGATGCCAATGCGTTGTAGGCTTCCATGACGGCAGGGATGAACTCCCGCTTCCGCTTGTAATACTCCATGGCCCGCATATTGCCCTGAACCACGCCGTTCACAATGACCTGGCTGCCCACATCGGTAGTGGGTTTTAAGAGGATGGGATTCATGCGAACATCCGGGGCAATGCCTGCGGCTTCCGCCTGTACCACCTGTGCCCGACCCATTTCGCCGCCTGCCTCCGTGATATAGGAATTCAGCGCCATATTCTGACTTTTGAAGGGAGCTACCCGGTAACCATCCTGCTTAAAAATGCGGCAGAGGCCCGCACACAGCAGGCTTTTTCCTGCATTGGACATGGTACCCTGTATCATAATGTTCTTTGCCATGGTTACACCTCTTTAATCGCCCGGATCAGAGCTTCATTTTCTTCGTGGAGCCGTACTGCAATCCGGTACCAGCCCGACCCCAGGCCAACGTAGTTATCGCAGTTACGGATGGCGATTTTCTTTTTCTTGAGTTTTGTATGCAGATCCGAATCTGCCTGAAACAACAAATAATTGGCACTGGAGGGATACACTTGAAATCCGCAATCCTCCAGCCTTTCTTTCAGCCATTGCCGTTCCGTTACAATCAATTCTTTTGTTTTCTCTAAAAATGCATACTCCTGTAGTGCTGCAATACCTGCCGCTTGGGCAACACTGGATACATTCCAAGGCTGAGTACTTTGACTCATCTTTTCCAACAGTTCCGAATCAGAACTCATACAGTAGCCAAGCCGGATGCCTGCCATACCATAGCTTTTGGTAAAAGCTTTCAGGATAAAGAGATTCCGGTAGTTTACAAGATACTGCTTCAAGCTTTCTCCACTGTCAGAAAGGTCAAGGAAGCATTCATCCACAAACAGACAGGCGCCATTCTGTTTACATAACGTCAGAATCTGCTTCATCAGTTCCGCATCAATGATCTTTCCTGTGGGATTATTGGGGTTACACAGGAACACCGCTTCCGGCTTTTTTTCTGCCAGAAACGTAAGAAAGCCATCATCCAGTATAAAGTCATTTTCCGGCTTCAGGTAATACCGTTCCACCTGGCAGCCTACCCGTTTCAGTCCCAAGGCGTATTCCGAAAAAGTGGGTGCCAGCTCCACTGCTAGTTTGGGACGGACAGCTTCGCAATAAGCATAGATCAGGTCCGCTGCACCGTTGCCGCAGAGGATATATTCTTTGGGAACACCTTCAAAATCAGAGATCGCCTGCGTAAGCTTCCGGCAATAGGGGTCAGGATAGCGGTGCATTTCCGGCAGTGCAGAGCGCACCGCATCGAGAATCCCCTGGGGCGTTCCAAAAGGATTAGTATTCGCGGAAAAGTCCAGCTCGACTTCCCCTCCGTATATATCCCCGCCGTGGGGGTTTTTCGTTTGATACAGCATATCGTTACCTCAAAGGAGAATCAGAAGTTTGATTCCTCCGCAAATAATAAGTGCAAGAATTGCTGTGGCATATAGCAGACGGCAGGTGCGAGGGATATCCTCATACTCGATTTCCCGCAAGGCGTCGCCAATGTACTTCTTCTTGTGGAGTTCCCCGTGATACCAGGCATCTCCTGCCAGTCTCAGTCCCAAGAGTCCTGCGCAGACAGATTCGGTTTGGGCGGAATTGGGACTTGCATGATTGAACCGGTCACGCTTGAAAATTTTCCAGCCGTTCTTCACATCCAGCCGCAGAACCCAGCCACCAAGAAGCATCAAAAACGCGGAAAAACGCGCGGGAATGAAGTTCATCACATCATCCATTTTCGCCGGTACCAGACCGATATTCTTATATGGCATCTCCACATAGCCCAGCATGGAGTCCATAGTGTTGACTGCTTTGTAGAAAAAACCAAGAGGAGCACCGCCGAGGCATAAGAACATCAGCGGGGCTACAATACCATCGGAAGTGTTCTCTGCCACCGTTTCCACAGCAGCCCGGGCAACGGCCTTGTCATCCAGATTGGCAGTATCCCGGCCGACAATCATGGAGACTGCATAGCGGGATTTCTCAATATCCTCGGTTTTGAGAGCTGCGTAAACCTTCATGCTCTCGTCTTTCAGAGATTTGGTGGCGAGGATCTGCCAGCACATCACACTCTCAATAGCCAGTCCCAACCAAACACTGATTCCATAACACAGCCAAAGCAGCAGCGCAGGAACAGCAGTGGAAACCGCAACAACCACGAACCACAAAACACCGCCAGCGAAGTTTTCTCCTTTTACGGTTTTCGGGAAAATCTTTCGTGCCAGCTTTTCCATGGCGGAGATCAATTTTCCAATAAAAATAACAGGATGTGGAATACTGTGAGGATCTCCCACAATCAAATCGATTCCAAAGCCAAGCACCAATGCCAATAAAGAGTACATCACAGTTTTCCTCCCTGCATGGTGAAAATATAGATCGGATTCTGACCGGTCATAAGATTATAGGGCCCTGCTTTCCGGTTTCGAGCCACAGTCATGGAGATTACTTCTGTGTGGTCAAACCGGAAATGCTTCATACATTCGGTCAGTTCCCCAACGGATTCCAAGGCGATTGCTGTTGCTACGATCCGGACATTGGAATTCTTTTGAAGCAGCTGGCTGATAATCTCTTTCATATTGCCGCTGCTTCCGCCTATAAACGCATGGGTCGGTGCAGGAAGTGTAGCACAAGCCTCCGGTGCAATACCCGGCACAACCGTCAAATTGGATGTGCGGAATTTACGGACATTCTCCCGCAAAATTTCTACTGCCGCATCCTTCCGCTCAATGGCATAGACCGCACCCTTACGGACTTTCAGTGCCATCTCAATGGCGACACTACCCGTTCCGGCGCCCACATCCCAGGCAACTGCTTTTTCCGTCAGAGCAAGCTTACTTAGGCAGACAGCGCGCACTTCGCTCTTGGTCATAGGAACCGCTTCTGTGCGGTCAAATGCATCGTCAGGTAAGCCATGGGTCACAACAGGATTGGCTGTCTCATTTTCAATCAAGGCCACACTGAGGCTCTGGAAAACACGATTTTGCAAATCTTCTGCCGTACCAACGGTAATTTGCTCATCTGGATAGCTGAGTCTCTCTCCCACACTAACTTTTACATCATTCAGTCCGGCAGCAGTCAACTCCTGACACAGCTTACCCATGCCGTTCTCGCCGCCAACCAATGCAAAAATCCGCTCATTCCTGCACACATCCGGAATGATATCGTGATCCCGGCCATGGATACTGACAGGAACCACATCCTCATAGGACTTTCCCAGCTTGGCGCACAGGTATACCATAGAGCTGAGTCCCGGCAGGATATTTACATCGCAGCTTGACAGCAATGGCAACAGCTTTTTCGTGCCGCTGAAAAAGCCTACATCCCCGGACATGGCAACCACAAAGCGGTGATACTCCCGGTGCTCTCGAATAAATTCAGCGATTGCTTCAGGAGCAATGGCGTTATGTACGGACTGACCATTCTCTGCCACAGCTTCCACCATCCGCTTTGCACCGATAATGCAATCCGCTTGAGAGAGTGCATCCCGGACTTCGCCTGTCATTGCCTGTTTGCTCCCGGGGCCGATGCCAACTACCGTCACTTGAGACTTCCGGATGAAACCGAACCGCTGACAAAGCAGCGCCACCGTATCGTGATAATCCAAACCGTCCTTCTGGAGAGGTCTTCCAATGACCACCAGCTTGACCCCGGCTTCCCTGGCAGCGGCGATTTTCTCATCAAAGCCGCCCTTGCTGCCGGAATCCTTGGTGACCATGTATTTGGCATCTACGCTCTTCAGCATAGCGACATTCATTTCCTTGGAGAAGGGACCCTGCATGGCTAGGATATGGGCGTTCTTCACTCCTGCTTCCTGACACAGCCGCAGGGATTCCTCCATGGGCAGGACCCTTGCAAAAATGCGGTTTTCAAAATCCCGGATGGAAACGAATTTGATCAGTTCCTTACTCCCGGTGGTCAGCATTATGTTGCCATCCACGGTATTCAGGTACTCCACGGCTCCGGCGATATCTGAAACGAATACCGCATCCTCGGTCGCCGCTGCACCGGAGCGCAGCAGGCGCAGATATTCTGTCTCCGTTGCGCTGCAGGTAGCGCAGATGTTTTCTGTTACCACACTGGCGTAGGGGTGGGTGGCATCCACCACCAAATCGAACCGTTCTGCCGCGAACATTGCTTCCATCTCTTCGGTGGAAAGCCGTTTTGCGGAAATGGTCAGATTGTCTGCATGGGAAAGGAGCGTTTCTCCATATTCTGTTGCAACGCAGGCAGTTACACGGATGGGCTGTGAAGTGAGAAATTCTATCAGTTCCCGTCCTTCTGTGGTACCTGCGAATACGCAAATCTTACACATCACGATATCCTCTGGGGGTGACCATACGGCCCCCAATCATTTTTGTCATTGCATTGCCAATAAAGACTGTGCTGAACATATCAATATCCGCATCCCGGAGCTGCGCCAAGGTCAAAAAGCTGCACTCCTCACCCTCACGGCCAATGTAATGTGCCACACCGCAGGGACGGTCAGCCGGCAAGATTTCCAGCAGCTTATCACAGGCCATCTTTAGATTATCCGGGCGGCCTTTGCTTCTGGGGTTATAGAGCACGATACCCAGATCGGACAGGGCTGCGCATTCCAGTCGCTTCAAAATCTTCTCCCAGGGAGTCAGACGGTCAGAAAGGCTGATGATCGCAAAATCATGGGTTAAGGGCGCGCCCAGAAGCGCACCACCGCTGCAGGCAGCAGTCAGTCCGGGGATGACCTCCACTTCTGGATCTTTGCTCTCGCCACGCAGTTCGTAGATCAGTGCTGCCATGCCGTAAATTCCGCTGTCACCGGAGCAGACCATAGCAACAGTTTTGCCTTTCCGGGCCTCATCAATAGCGATCTGACAGCGTTCCGTTTCCCGGGTCATGGGTGTTTCAAAGAATTCCTTGTCAGGATACCGGTCCCGCACCAGATCCACATACACAGTATAGCCGATGATCACATCGCAGTTTTGCAGCGCCCGGTCTGCTCGGACGGTCATATTCTCATAGTCACCAGGGCCAATGCCCACAACGATCAGCTTATTCAAAGCGCACCTCCATATGTTCTGCAGCCAATGCAACGGTAACACCGTTCATGGCGGTCTTTCTGACGATCAATTTCTTTGCCCCGACCAATGCGGAGCGCTCACATACATTGTCCACCCCGGTAATGCTCTGCACAAATTCTGAGGGGGTAAAATCGCCGGGAACTGCCTTCAATTCCCCGGCAGTGTAAAACTGAACCGGGAGTTTCCGCTCTGCGCAGAATTCCAGCAAACCTGGTTCTTCTTTTTTCAGATCAATGGATGCCACACATTTGATGGCACGGCGGTCGATGTTGTACTCATGCAGAACGCTCTCCACCGCTTCACGGATAGCTTCCGTGGGGGTTCCTTTTCGGCAGCCGATGCCCAGATGCAGGATCGGTGGGATCAGACGAAGGGTTCGTTCATAGGGTTCATCCTTAAACACGCTGATGCGGATGCCCACATCGCCGGAATCAGCCAGAACCACACCGTTGGGCAGTTTCGTGACGATTGCAAAGTCGGATTTCAGAGGTACATTCTGCTCCAGAATAGCAGCAGACACTGCCTTTGCCCGGCTAAGGGATGCAATCACCAGTCCTTTGCGTGCAGCCCAGGCATCCACAGAGAACTTCTTGTTGATGTCCGTGGCAGTGGTAATCACCGGGGTTGCTCCTATTGTTTCAGCCAAGGCCAGCGCCAGATCATTGGCCCCGCCAATATGGCCGGAAAGCAGCGGGACGGAGAATTTGCCCAGCTCATCAATGGAGACTACCGCCGGGTCAGTGGACTTGTCCCGGACATGGGGAGCAATTTCACGGACAGCAATACCCACACTTCCTACAAACACCATCGCATCCACATCGTTAAAAATGGGACCATAAAAGGGCTTTGAGGGACGGCGGATGGGCAAGAATCCGGGTTCCGCAAACCGCTCCATAGTGTAGCATTGCAGTTCATGCCCCGCAAAAAAGTCTATTACACGCCGGGCAGTCTTGCAGCCCTGACGGCTGTAGGCAAAAACTGCAACTTTCATTCTGTGGCCTCCCGGTATTCGGTGGTGAAGGTAGGATGGTAGAGCATAGAACGCAGATACTGGTCGCCCATACAGTTACCTACGATGATCAGAGAAGTCTTGGTCAGGCCATTTTCGCTAACCGTCTTGTGGAGGGTGTCCACGGTGCAGCGGAAGATTTTTTCTTCGGGCCAGGTAGCCTTATACACCACTGCTACCGGTGTATTGCCGGGATAGCCACCCGCCAGGAGCTCTGCTTGCAGTTTTTCGGTCAGCTTGGTACTGAGGAACAGCACCATGGTTGCCTGATGGGCAGCCAGAGAAGCTATGGACTGCCGCTCCGGTACAGGCGTCCGGCCTGAGGTCCGGGTGATGATGACGGTCTGGCTCACATCCGGGAGGGTATATTCTGTTTTGAGGGATGCGGCTGCACCGCAGAAAGAGCTGACACCGGGGCATACATCATACTCAATTCCCAATTCGATCAGCTCATCAAACTGCTCCCGGACAGCGCCGTAGATGCTGCTGTCACCTGTATGGAGTCTAACTGTTGTCTTTCCTGCAGCTTCTGCTTCCTTGATGACAGCGATTACTTCTTCCAAGGTCATCGTAGCGCTGTTATGAATCTCACAGCCTTCCTTGCAGTAGTTAAGCAGTTCTGGATTCACCAAAGAACCTGCATAAATTACCACATCTGCTTCACCAAGAAGCTTTGCACCACGGACGGTAATCAGATCCACTGCTCCGCTGCCTGCACCAACAAAATGTACCATAAGTCATTCCTCCGTAATTTTTCTCAAAAGTTCATCCGCATTGCTGCTCTTGCCCAGGATTCCGTATTCCTTGGAAAACAGCAATGTCCCAGTTTCCATTTCATCACCCCGGTGCTGCAGGTGGAAAGCCACCCGGTTCGTCACCCGGGAGAGGGTCTTTTCGTAATAAGGGGTATCCTGCAAAATGCGAAGTACATCATCGCAGGCAACACATTCCAGTATCTCTGCCAACATCTCAGCCGGAACACCCGCTGCACCGGCATGAGCAGCCAGGATTTCCATACGGCAGTCACCGTATTTCGAGTGAGTGTTCATCATTCCACCGGCGATCTTTACCAGTTTTCCTACATGACCGATCAGCAGTGCGCCCTTAAAGCCCAGTTCCTTGCAGATATCCAAGGCCTCACCGATGAAATTGGATACCTGGACCGCTACTTTCAGATTTAGTCCCAGTTCATTGTGGATAAAATCAGAGCCGTAATTGCCGGGGGTCAGCAGCACATATTCCGCGCCGCCAACCTTGCGCTGATTCAGCTCCACCCGGATGGTGTCCACCAGTGCCTTTTCGCTCATAGGTTCCACGATGCCTGTGGTGCCCAGAATGGAGATGCCGCCCACAATTCCCAATCTGGGATTGAAGGTCTTTTTTGCCAGCATTTCACCTTCCGGTGCGGAAATCACCACAGATAATCCTCCGTGATAGTCCGCAAGGGTCATCACTTCTCCCACATTTTCCCGAATCATCTGCCGGGGAACGGAATTGATGGCCGCATTGCCGACAGGTTGGTCAAGACCTCGTTTCGAGACACGTCCAATGCCGAAGCCTCCGTCGATGGTCACCCCGGGAGTATCCGCATATGTTACCGTGGCAAAAATCAATGTACCCTTGGTCACATCCGGGTCATCGCCGCTGTCCTTTTCGATGGCACAGGAAACGCTTCCGCATTCCATTGTGATTTCCTTCACTGCCAGTTCCAACCGGATGCCCTTTGGGGTGTCTAATGTGATGGTTTCCTTACGGCTGCCTGTCAGCAGCATCCAGGCTGCCGCTTTCGCAGCCGCTGCGGCGCAGGAACCGGTGGTATAGCCCAGACGGAGCCGTTTTCCGTCTTTCTCGATGTACTGCTCCATCATCGCATAATCTGATACAGCATGGCATTGCAGATAGCGGCAGCCACATTGCTGCCGCCCTTGCGGCCACGAGCGACGATGTGGGGAACACCGGATTCAATGATCAGTTCCTTGCTTTCCACCACATTGACGAAACCAACAGGAACACCAATGATCAATGCAGGGTTCAGTGTTCCGGTGGTGATCTGCTCATGCAAGGAAATCAATGCTGTGGGCGCATTGCCGATGGCAAAGATACAAGGCTTTTCCAGTTTGGCCGCCCGCTCCATGGACACAATCGCCCGGGTGATACCCCGTTCCTTGGCCTCTGCCGCCACATCCACATCGGACATAAAGCAGTGAACCTGACCACCCAACTTACCCAGAATCGTCTTATTGATGCCGGATTTGGCCATCTGTGTGTCGGTAACAATATCGCAGCCATTCTTTAGAGCCTCAATGCCCTTTTGCACGGCATGATCCGAGAACACAAGATTCTGCACATACTCAAAATCTGCGGTGGTGTGAATGACCCGCTTGATAACCAATTCGTTTTCGGGATTCAACTTGGTATCACCTAGGATTTCTGTGATGATCTCAAAACTTCGCTTTTCGATGTCCATGGGTTTGATATTTTCAATCATGGCTATTTTTCTCCTTTAAGCAGGTATCATAAAAGCCTTCCAAAAAGGCTGGATTTCCATAGAAATGAAAATGAGGATATCCGGCATAGAGCCGGTCCGTCACCACGGCACAATCCCAGGTCCTTCCCGTGGATTTGGTTGCCGTGAAATCTGCTCCCGGCTGGGTACAGTCCCAATGGTGGAATTCATGACCAGGAATTTCTTCCCCGTCCTTGCAGAGCATATTGTCTTCCTTGGCACGAAGGGTCACATATCCGAACCGTGTCAGTTTTCCCGTATCAAAACAGTTTCCGGAAAGGTAACCGACCATTGGATAGTCTCCAATGCTTTCCGTCAGATACATAAAGCCGCCGCATTCGGCAATGCATGGAAGTTTCTGATCCAGTGCTGTGCGAATGGAATGTCGCATAGAGATATTCTTGCTGAGTTTCTCAGCATATAACTCCGGATATCCTCCGCCTAAGTACAGGCCATGGATGTTCTCCGGTAATGTTTCATTGTTAAGAGGACTGAAATCGATAAGCTCCGCGCCCATATCTTTCAGTGCTTCCAAACTGTCCTCGTAATAAAAGCAGAAAGCGTTATCCCTGGCTACCGCAATACGGACAGGTTCCTTGCGGGGTAATGAAACCCTCTCATAGGAAACCGGATTTACGCTTTCGGCCAGTTTCAGCAAGCCCTTCAAATCGATGGATTTTTCTGCCTGCGCAGCCATGACCTGCAATTTTTCACGAAGGTTCTCCACTTCCGCGGCTGTTACAAGGCCTAAGTGTCGGCTTTCCAGGGTACAATCAGTCATCTTTGGCAAATAGCCATAGGCTCGGATACCGAAGCGGGACTCGATTTCCTTTGCCAACGCGGTATATGTCATGGGAGAGATTTGATTTAAGATCACACCCCGGATATTGGAATCGGGGCAGAAAGTCAAAAAGCCTTGAATCGTTGCCAGAACGGACAAGGATGCGCCCTTGGCGCTGACCACCAGAACCACCGGACTATCGGTGACTTTCGCTACCTCGTAAGAGCTGGCACGGGTAGTGGTCAGACCCATGCCGTCATAGTAGCCCATAACACCCTCAATGATGCTCACATCCTGGGTCTCAGCGTTTTTCGCCAGCAAATACCGCAGGGTGTTCTCCCGGAAGAAGTGCAGATCCAGATTGGCACTTTTCGCACCGATGATCCGGCTGTGGAACATGGGATCAATATAGTCCGGGCCGCATTTGAACGCACCGGTTTTCAGTCCACGATTGACCAGTGCCTGTAAAACTGCACAGGTCACAGTTGTTTTTCCGCAGCCGCTGCTGACACCTGCCAGCAAAATTCTGGGGATTTTTGCTTCCATTTCACTTCCTCCAAAAAACGCACTTTGCCCGGCACCTCCAAATAATATGGAGATGCCGGGTTTTCATGCTGTCGGTGATCAATCCGCAGCATGGTTTGAACGATCGGGCAGCAAGGGGGATTACTGCCTGATCGCAAATTTACTTATGATGTGTTCCATGAACGGTCTCAATTCCCCGTTCCTGGAGCATTTGAACGATCTCGTTGATTTTGGGACAACGAAGACCAGATTCCTTATCCCGTACAGTGCAATCACCGGTATGCACGGCTGTAATACCATTTTTCTGCAGCCGGTTCAGCTTTTTCTGCATACCTTCATTGGTAGCAGGATCACAGTCACAGCCGTTGCAATGGAAAAAGGAAATCAATTGATCCTCTTCTGCATAGCCAGCAAATGCTCTGTCCCGTCCATTCCATGCCTTCAAGCAGCCGGAGCCGGTACAGCTGTTGCTGACTTTCATGCACCGCAGAATCGCAACCTTTTTCATTATTCAGCAGCCAGTTCTCCGAATACTTCGGGGTACAGGATCTGACCCATGACCAGGTAAGCTTCCTGATAACGGTGGTTGGGCTTGTTGTGGAACAGGCCCTTCTCCAGGAAGTAGACACCGCTCTTAACAGCTTCCAGCTCTTCCCAAACAGGATTGCCGCCGACGATCTCGTTCAGCTGTTCCTCGGTAGCACCCTTATCGCCACGCTGGTTGATCACAATAATCTCAGGGGCTGCTGCGTACAGCTGCTCCAAATCGATATCCACAGATTCAAAGGGCTTGCTCTCGTCATCAAACACATTGATGCCGCCCAGTTCCTTAACGATGGTACCGGCAGCCGCCTCAGTGCCGTAAGCACGCAGCTTGCCGGAAACGATGCCCAGCACAGCAACCTTGGGAGCCTGCACATCAGCGGGAACTTTGGAAACAACTTCGATGATCTTCTCAGCGGTGGCGTTTGCAACATCGTCCCACAGTTCGGGATGACCGGTCAGGTTGCAGAAAACCTTGAACCACTTCAGGTAATCCTGAACATGGTCATACTGGATAGCGATAACAGGAATATTAGCAGCCTCAGCGGTAGCGCCGATGCTCTCATAACCCTTCATACCCATGGAGCAAACGATCAGATCGGGCTTGTTTGCAATGATAGCCTCGATATCCCACTCAGAACCGGAGGAACTCTCGGACACAATGGTAACACCCTCGTCCTGAGTGATATCGCGGCCGATCTGTTCCTTATACAGGGTGACAGAGCTCTTGCCGCCGATCAGCAGAGGAGCAACACCGCCTGCCTCATACCAAAGACAAGCCAGACTGCCATACAAAACAGCCGCATTCTTGGGATCCTTTTCCACGGTGATCTCACCACGGCCGGAATCGTCAGTAAAGGTAACGTGGGTATCAGTAACGACAACTTCGTTAGCCTTCTGCATGTAGTACTCAACCAAAGTGTTGTCCAGTGCAGGTTCAGTGGGTGCGACGGTAGCTTCTGTGGTGGGGGCTGCAGGCTCCTTAGCACCTTCGGTGGGGTTTGCATTTGTGTTGCCGCAGGCAGCCATGGACAGCACCATAATCATGGCCAGCAACAGAGCAATCAACTTTTTCATAGTTTTCCTTCCTTTACATCATTGATATATAGCGCATTAAAATTGCACACAAAGTAATTGGGGTCCCGTTTATCGTGTCAGTTTTTCTGCAATGACAATGGGACAGTTATTTTTCTCGTCGTGATACAACTGAGAATCAATGCTGAAGACTTCCTTTAAATTCTTCCGTTCGATAACGTGATTGGGATTGCCGTAAGTATAGACCTTCCGATCCTTCAGCACATAGATGCGGTCAGAGTATCGGGCGGTGAAGTTCATATCGTGAAGCACCATGACGATGGTGATCTTAAGTCGGTCGCAAAGCTCACGAACAAGCTCCAGTACCTCCACCTGATACCCTACATCCAGATAAGTAATAGGTTCATCCAGCAGCAAAACCTCAGGCTGCTGGCAAATAGTCATAGCGATCCATGCACGCTGCTTCTCACCACCGGAAAGATTATTCATCAAACGGTTGCTCAGATGGCTGAGACCAGTCAACTCCAGTGTTTCATCAATGATCCGATTATCCTCCTCGGTCAGTCCTCCACCAAATTTCTTATAAGGGTAGCGACCATAGGAGACCAGTGTACGGATGTCGATATCATCCGGAGATGTATGAATCTGGGGCAGATAAGCTATTTTCTTAGCCAATTCCTTCGGGGAATAACTTTTTATCGGCTTATCTTCAAATATTGCTGTACCGGAAATTGGTGTTACTGTTCGAGGGATAGTTTTCAGCAGGCTGCTCTTGCCACAGCCATTGGGGCCAATAATCGTTGTGATCTTACCTTTTTCAAATTCCATAGACACATCGTCCAGAATTTGCTTCTTACCGTAAGAGATCGAAACATGGTCAAATCCAAAATACACGCTTCTTTCCCCCTTACTTATTCTTATCTTTCTTCCGCAGCAGATACAGGAAGAACGGTGCGCCAATAAAGGAAAGCACCACACTGACAGACAAATTGCCCACCGGCAGGATCACGCGTCCTACAGTGTCGCAGATAACCACAAAAGAATAGCCCATAAGAATGGATGCCGGGAACAGATACTTATAATCAGAACCTATCAGCAAACGGGCAATATGAGGAACAATCAGACCCACAAAGCTGATCATACCGGCAACCGCAATGGAGGTGCCTGCCAGCAGCGAAGACGCCGCAATCAAGAATAGTCGAAAGCGTTCTACCCGAAGGCCTAAGGTATTTGCCATTTCATCGCCCAGCATCAGGATATTCATTTTAGATGGCAGGAAGAGACAGACAAACACGCCGATAGCCACATAAGGCAAAACCAGCTTGAAATCCGCCCAGGACACGCCATTCAAACTGCCCACCATAAATCCAGTAGCGTCGGCCAGGCGCTCCGCAAAGAAGATCTTGATCATGTCATTGAATGCGCCAAAGACAGCAGATACCGCCATACCGGAAAGGATCATCTTCACCGGGCTGACACCACGGTCATAAGCAAGCACATAAATCGCCATGGTAGTTGCAAACGAACCCAGGATCGCACCAATGGGCAGCATATGATAATACTGGGGAAAGACCACCAACATCATGTAACCCACAAAACTTGCACCGCTGGTAACACCGATGGTGGAAGGTGATGCCATATGATTTCGCATAACACCCTGCAGAATACAGCCAGCCAGTGACAGACAAATACCCACAATGCCACCGCATAGAATTCGGGGAAGACGTACATTCCAGATAATCAATCGCGCCTCTGCTTCTTCACTTCGGAACGCATCAATAACCTGCCCTACTGTATAATCCACACTACCAACCGCCACACAGACAATTGTGGAAATAACGCACAAGCACGCCAGCAGCGCGATCATTGTAAGTTTATAGGTTTTCGTCTGGCGAAGTTTTTGCTTTGACTGCGTCAACATCAAGATACATTTCCTCCTAAGAAAAACAAAAAAGCAGCAGCAATCCCAAATGGATTGCTGCAGCCGAAATTCCTGCACAAAAACACTCCCCCCAATTCCATATAACGAAGAACTGGTGGAACACACATTCAAGCAGGTCTCCTGACTCGCGTATCTTAAGCCATCGCACAGCCTTCTCAGGATCGCTCCCAATGACCGACTTTCGTCTTGTGCGTAGCCTCCACGCTTACAGTGGCGGTACCGTTCCGGGGTCTAACCGGATTCTCTATTCTCTATGCAGCCTTTACGCACTGCACAGCACTTGAACGCATATGAAGTTTTCTATAACATACTCTCAATTTTTGAGTTTGTCAAGAGGGTAACTGGTACTTATTTATCGATTGGCTGTTGACAAACATACCTATGCTTTGTACAATATCAGCAAGTTTATACCCATTGCAAGTGTTCCCGGCTGCGTATAGCACCGGGAGAGAATAGACAACCGGGTGAAAGTCCCGGACGGTACCGCCGCTGTAAGTGTCAATGGTTCACGCTTAGGATGAAAGTCAGTCACTGGGAAACTGGGAAGGCTGCGTGAAACCGCCGGAATATCCGATACACACCAGTCAGAAGACCTGCTTGCAATTGTTTTGCTTCTCCCACGAACCATTGGGCAGAAGCGGTTTTTCGTTGCGCGAATTCGGCCGCAACAACGGACTTTTCCGTTGTTGCGGTCTTTTTTATTTCCCTAGATTCTGAGAGGAGTATATTCATCATGGAACATAATTATCCCTTCACCGCTATCATTGGTCAAGACAAGATGAAGCTGGCACTGATTTTGAATCTCATCAACCCCGCGCTGGGCGGTGTACTGATTCGCGGTGAAAAAGGCACTGCAAAATCCACAGCCGTCCGTGGGCTGACCGATCTTCTGGAAGAAGTAGAAGTTTCCGAAGGCTGCCCCTTCCATTGCCGTCCCGGCCATGGCGAACTGTGCGCTTTCTGCAAGGACCAGCAGGATTTGAAGCTGACCTCCTATAAACGCCGTGTTGTGGAATTGCCTGTCAGTTCTACAGAAGACCGTGTGGTTGGCAGCTTAAGTATGGAGCAGGCAATCAAGAAAGGTGAAAAAGTGTTTGAGCCCGGTCTGCTGGCACAGGCCAACGGCAATATCCTCTATGTGGATGAAATCAATCTGCTGGATGATCACATCGTAGACGTTCTGTTAGACTCCGCAGCAATGGGTGTCAATACTGTAGAGCGTGAAGGTGTCAGCTATTCTCACCCAGCCCGGTTCGTATTGGTAGGTACCATGAACCCCGAGGAAGGTGACCTGCGTCCCCAACTGCTTGACCGTTTCGGTCTGGTGGTGGAAATCCGCGGTGAGCAGGATATCAAAACACGTAGTGAGCTGATCCGTCGCAGAATGGATTATGAGAAGAATCCTGCTGACTTCTGCCGCACATGGGATCAGGAGCAGGCCGCACTACGCCGCCGTGTTCAGGAGGCACAGCAAAGATTGGACACTGTTCAGATTTCTGATGTACTGTATGAAGATGCGGCGAAAATCGGTGTTGCCCTTCATGTTGACGGACACCGCAGCGACATTGTGTTGCTAAAAGCCGCACTGACACTGGCTGCGTTTGAGGGCGCGAAGGAAGTTACCCGGGAGCATTTGATTCAGGTAGCGCCCATGGTGCTGACCCATCGCATGCGGCGGATGCCGTTTGACACCACCGACGGTCTGCCCAAGGACTGGGAGAACATCTTAAATGGTTGATACAAGATATCCCTTTGCCGCCATTGTTGGGCAGGCACAGGTAAAGAATGCGCTGATTTACAACTTAATCAACCCGAAAATAGGTGGTGTCCTGCTCTGCGGTGAAAAAGGAACTGCAAAGTCCACCAGCGTTCGAGGTTTGGCAGCACTGACAAATCAGCAGGTGGTAGATCTGCCGCTGAATATCACGGAAGATATGCTGGTTGGCAGTATTGACTTCGAGCGGGCAGTCCATGACGGTATCCGCAGTTTTTCCGGCGGTGTTCTTTCCCGTGCGGACGGCAACATTCTGTATGCGGATGAAGTGAATCTGTTGCCAGACAGCATCGTCAGCACCTTGATTTGTGCTGCTGCCAACGAAGAAAATCTGGTGGAGCGGGAGGGTATCTCCCACCGCCACAGTTGTAAATTTGTGCTGGTTGGCACCATGAATCCTGAGGAAGGCAAGCTGCGTCCCCAGTTTCTGGACCGTTTTGGTCTGTATGTGGATGTAGCCAGCGAACAAGATGTGGCTGTCAGAACGCAAATCATCCGTAACCGCATGGAGTATGAACGGGGTCCTGCAGCATTCTGTGAAAAGTGGCTGCAGGAAACGCAGCAGCTCCAGCACAAAATCCAGCAAGCAAAACAGCTGCTGGACTCCATTTCTATAGAGCCTGCCATTCGGACCTTGGCAGCAAAATATGCCCGACAAGCAAACTGTGAGGGCAATCGCTGTGAACTAGTGTTGGTACGGACCGCCGCTGCTGTGGCAGCATGGAATGGGCGGGAGTATATTAAGGCCGATGACATGCAGGAAGCCGCAATCTATGTGCTTCCCCACCGGCGCAAGGAGAACCAACCACAGGAAGAACCTCCGAAAAATGACGAGAAACAAAGTCAGAAGCCGGAAGGCAACCAGGATGATTCCTCTAATAACAAGCCGGATCATACTGACAACCCCGCTGAATCCAGGCAGGAATTTCCTCAAATGGAAGAACAGGACGGAAATGACGGTGATGAACTGGACGTGCCGCCGCCCCGGCAGTCCGATGGAGAGGCTCCTGAAGAACAGCTGGTAGAGGGCGAAGACGTACACTTAATTTCTGCTCTGCCCACGATTCCTCGGGACCGTCTGTTCCGTCAAGGCAGCGGTCGCAGAAGCAAGACCAAGAGCGGTACCAGCAAGGGCCGGTACGCAGGGTTTACTCAGACTCCGAAACCCCATCAGAAAGACCTTGCGCTGGATGCTACCTTACGTGCAGCTGCGCCATATCAAAAATCCAGAAGTCATGATTTGTGCGCAGTAGCGCTGACTGACAGTGACCTGCGCTACAAGGTTCGGGAAAACCATGTGGGCGCTACCATTGTATTTGTGGTGGATGCCAGCGGCTCCATGGGCGCCCGGAAGCGAATGAAGGAAACGAAAGAAGCCATTCTTTCCATGCTACTGGATTCCTACCAGAAGCGTGACAGAATTGGCCTGGTGGCATTCCGGCGGGACGGGGCCCAGACCCTTCTGGACATTACCGCCAGTGTGGATCTGGCAGAAAAAAAGCTGCAATCTCTGCCAACCGGCGGCAGAACACCGCTGGCAGCAGGACTGTATCAGGCATGGCAGCTTCTGCGGGCCAGAAAGCTGAAAGATCCCGATATGTTGCCCATGATCGTGCTGGTTACCGATGGCAGAGCGAACCGTTCCCTGTGGACAGAAGACCCTGTGGCCGATGCCTTAAAAGCAGCAGCGCTGATTCAACAGGATGGTATCCACAGTGTGGTCATTGACACAGAAAAAGAGTTCATTTCCCTGCATATTGCCCAGCAGGTAGCAGAGGTGATGAAAGCTACCTACCATAAGGTAGACGAATTAAAGGCGCAGCAGCTGCAATCCATTGTAAAATCCCGAACCACACACATTGGTTCAGAAAGCTGAGAACATGGAAGAAATCAAATCCCTGATCCTTCGGATCACAGAGCGGTGTAATCTGAATTGTGACTATTGCTACGCTGCCGGCTCCGGCTGTAAGACGCAGGATATGTCCGTCGAAACTGCCATACGGGTGGTAGAATTGTGCTGCCCCGAAGGCGGTGGGCTGCGTATTCAGTTCACAGGTGGTGAACCACTGTTGAATCTAGGTGTTATGGAGGCTGTCTTTGCCTTTGGAAAGGCCACCAACCGAAAATTGATTCTCGCTGTCCAGACCAACGGCACTCTGTTGACAGAAAATCATTGCCGGAAGCTCACCTCCATGAAATGTGCGGTAGGTGTCAGTCTGGACGGAATGGGCGAAGCCAATGCTTTGCGTCACTTTCCTGATGGTACACCCGCTTGGGAACGCACGGTAGATGGGATTCGTAATTTGGGACAGTTTGGAATCCGGTGTAATCTGACTGCCGTTGTCACCAACCGAAACGCCCGATATCTGGGACAGCTTCCCGACCTAGCTCTGTGGTTGGGCAATGTATCCGGCGTAGGATTGGATTTATTCCGGCCTTTGGGACGGGGCGCAGAACAAAGCCTTGCTCCCAAAGAAGGAGAACTGGTACAAGGTTTATCGGAGCTGACGGAAAAAACTGCCGAAATCCGCGCTGCCGGTATTCCGTTCCGCTTGCGGGAACTGGAACGTTTGAAAAAAAGGTTTGCCTGCGAAACCTGCAACGGCATCTACTGCTACGCACAGACAGAGCAATCCATTTGCGTGGATGCGGGCGGAAATTGCTGGCCTTGTTCCTCATTGGCAGGAAATCGTGCTTTTTATCTTGGAAACATTCAGGATGGTTTGCCCAAGAAACACCCTTGCAGGCAGATGTTATCCGCACCTGAAGTATGTAAGAATTGCCCGTCCTTTCATCTGTGCGTCGGCGGCTGCCCTGCCAACCGGTCAAGCCTTGGCGGTATGCCGGACAAGCTGACTTGTGCCATGAACAGAACCCTATTGGAGGAAATTAGGAAATGATTCGAATATTATGTCTGATTGCCACAGAGGATCGTCTGTGGAATATGAAGCGGGCACTCCGCCGGGTAGAAGAAATCTATCCGGGTATGATAGAAGGCCATTGCTGGTCTGCCTGGGGACTGGCCGCTAATCCGGAAGAGATCCCCCAAATGCTTGCTGATGCGCAGTGCTGTGACTTTGCCATCGTCTATTTTCATGGTGGCGCACAGCTTTTGCCGGATTTTGAAAGCATTTGGAAGCTGCTGACCGCCAGAATGCCGGTTTACTTTGAGTCTTCTCTGCCAGAGGAGATTGCGGAGCTTTTGCCCCAGTCCGGGCTGAATGAAGCGGCCTATCAGGGTATCCGTAGGTATTTCCGGCTGGCAGATGAATATAACTTCACTTCTATGCTGCTGCATATCGCAAAGCATCACTTCGATATGGACTGTACCGTCCCCGAACCCCGGCCAATTCTGGATGACGGCTTCTATACCCTTGACGGAATTCTCACGCAGGAAGATGCCGAGCATCTTCGGCACTGTGCGTTTGAAACGGAGAAAATCGTTGTTGGTCTGATCCTTCACCAAACCCAGGTCAATAACGGTAACACCCGTCATATTGATGCAATGCTGCAGCAGTTGGAAAAGCTGGATGTGGTTGCGCTTCCCATGTTTACCCGGATGGCCAATGACGAGGATGACAAACGTGGCATTCGGCATGCTATGGATCGCTATTTTATGTGGGAGGGAAAACGGCTCCCGGATGTAATTCTTGTAATGGCCGGTTTTTCCATGACCCATATGGGTTGGCCCGGCGATGGATACCGTGAAGTTACGGAAAGCATTTTCGCAGGATGGGATGTCCCTGCCATTCAAGTTATGGCCACCAGAATGCTCCTGCGTGATTATGAAGCAAGGCCACAAGGTGTGGACAGTATGTCTTTGACCAACAGCATTTTTCAGCCGGAATTGGATGGACAGATCATATCGGTTCCCTGCGCCGCACAGGAAGTTCTTATAGAAGACGGCGTGGAGCGAAAAGTGTTTGTTCCCATGGCTGACCGGGTGGAACGGGTCTGCAAGCTGGCTGTAAACTGGGCAAAACTGAGAAAGCTTCCCCAAAGTGAAAAGAAAATTGCTATCCTTTTCCATGCGATGCCAGGAAATGACAAGATCGGATGCGCCGAAGGTCTGGATACTTTTGAAAGTGTTCACCGTATTATCCGGCGGCTGCAGCAGGAGGGCATCCGGACAGAATATGATTTTGTCAGCGGACAGGACATTGCGGATCGGCTCACTGCCGGTCTTACCAACGACCTTCGCTGGATCAGTGAGGAAGCAATGCTATCATCTGCCGTAGCAAAGATTCCTCAGACTGTCTGGCAGAACTGGTTCGGCAGTCTTAGTGATAAGATGCGCTCCGAACTAAAGAACACATGGGGCAGCGCACCGGGAGAGGTGATGATGGTCGATGATCAGATTCTGATTCCCGGCATGATAAACGGCAACATTTTCATTGGAATCCAACCCTCCCGAGCCTTTGGAGATCGGGCTGCAGAGCTGTATCACAGCACGGATTCCACCCCTCCCTACAGCTATATTGCCTATTACCGCTGGTTAGAAGAATGCTTCGGTGCCAATGCCGTGTACCATATCGGCACACACGGTTCTCTGGAGTGGTTGCCCGGAAAGCAGGTCGGTCTGAGCAAGAGCTGCTATGCAGATGCAGCGCTGGGCAGTCTGCCGAATCTCTATCCCTATCACATTGGCGTCACCGGAGAGGGCATCAATGCAAAGCGCCGCTCCTGGGCAGTGATTCTGGATCATATGCCCCCCTCCCTGGATGAAGCGGAGGCTTACGAAGATCTTGCCGTCATCGATGAGGCGTTAAAGGAATATCATCAGGCGCAACAGGTCCGAAAAGCGCAGGTTCCTCAACTTGCCCGCAGAATCTACGATTTGGCGGTACAAGCCAATTTGACAAAAGATTTGCATTTGACGGAGGAAACTTTCCGTGCAGACCCGGAAGGAACGGTGGAAGCGATCCACCTCTGGCTCGGAGATTTGAAGAATTCCGTTGTAAAGGACGGATTACATATCTTTGGGCAGGTTCCGGAAAAGAAGCTGTATACCAATCTTTTGCGAACCCTGGTACGGGTCCGCAATGGTAACATACCGCCCTTAAACGACGCTGTTTTGACAGCGCAGGGCTATGATCCGCAGGCTGTGAAGGATACCCCCATCGGGGACTTTGACGGTCTTTCTGGTTCGGCGGTATATGATCACGCCGTCGAAACCGCTCGGCGGATCGTTGTGGCATTGGCAGATGATAATTATGAAGTGAAGGCAATCCCAGACATCGTCGCAGCAGAGAACTTCCCCTCTGGAACAGTGGACTTGCATCGGGTACTGCTTTTCCTGTGTGAAACCGTAACCGATAAGCTGAACCATATCACCGATGAGATGGACAATCTGATTGCTGGTACCAACGGACGGTTTGTTCCCCCTGCATTGGGCGGCAATCCCACCCGAGGTAATGTGTCCATCCTTCCTACCGGACGGAATTTCTATGCCAGTGACCCGGCACAGATTCCATCCCGGGCTGCCTGGGAAATCGGTGGAAAGCTGGCAAACCAAATGCTGCAGCAATACCAGGATACGGAAGAGGGCTATCCCGAAAGCATTGCCATGGTGGTGTGGGCTGGTAACACCTTGAAAACCTGCGGTGAAGACTTTGCGGAATGCCTGCATCTGATGGGTGTCCGTCCTGTCTATCTCGGTGAAACTACCCGAGTGCTGGGCGTAGAACCGATTCCTCTGGAAGAGCTGGGTCGACCCAGACTGGATGTAACCCTTCGGATTTCCGGTTTGTTCCGGGATATGTATCCGAATTTGATTCGGTTAATGGATGAAGCAGTAACCTGTGTTGCGGATTTGGACGAGCCGGAAGACAGGAACTTCATAAAAAAGCACATTCGGCAGGACATGGAAAACCTCACGGATCAAGGCCTTCCTAAGGAACAAGCACTGGATCAAGCCTATATCCGGGTTTTCGGCTGCGCCCCCGGCACTTACGGTTCTGCTGTTGCCCATGTCATCGACAGCCGCCAGTGGAAGGATTTTAAGGATCTGGCATCGGTGTTTGAAACATGGAGTAGCTACGGATACACTGCAAAAGAGCACGGTGAACAGCGCCTGGATGCTTTCAAACAGCGGATGTCCAAAGTAAAAGTCACCATAAAAAACGAGAGCAATGCGGAATTTGACATGATGGACAGTGATGATTTTTACGGCTATCATGGCGGGTTAGTGGCCTGTGTCCGGGCCAATTCCGGTAATATGCCTCTGGCTTTGACAGGACACACGGATGACCCGGACCGCCCGGTGACCCGAACTGTTGCCAAAGAAGCTGCCAGAATCCTTCGCAGCAAGATTCTCAATCCTAAATGGTTGGAGGGCTTGAAACGCCACGGCTTCAAGGGTGCCCAGGAAATAGTGGGTGCCTTGGACAGGATGTTCGGCTGGGATGCCACTGCGGAGGCCGTGGAAGATTGGATGTACCAAGCCTTCACGGAAAAGTTTCTTTTTGACGAAGAAACACGGCAATGGATGGAATCTGTCAACAAATGGGCCGTCCACAGCACCAGTGAGCGACTGCTGGAAGCCCACCAGCGTGGAATGTGGAACACAGACCCCGAAACGCTGAATCGCCTGAGAAATATCTATATGCGTTCTGAAGGAACCATAGAGGAGGCCGGTTTATGATTGAAATTCAAAACATCAGTAAGATTTATCCCGGCGCAAAAGGAAAGGCTCTGGATGATGTGTCTCTTACCATCCCATCCGGTGAATTTTTCGGATTGCTGGGTCCTAACGGAGCAGGAAAAACAACCCTCATCAGCATTCTCTCTACCTTACTGCTGCCCGCAGAAGGGCAAATTCAGATTGACGGAGAAGTGTTAAGCCGCAAACGGGGTGATATCAAACGAAAGCTGGCCTTGATTACCCAACATAATTCTCTTCGCAACGACATGAATCTGGACCAGATCATGGAATTGCAGGGCAGACTTTACGCAATGCCCCGAGATGAGATCAAAAGCAAAAGTGAGGAACTGTTGGCTTTCTGCGGTCTTTTGGAGCATCGGAAAAAGATTGTACGCAAACTCTCCGGCGGTATGAAACGCAAGCTCATGCTTTGCAGGGCACTTCTGACGGAGCCGGAGATTTTGATTCTGGATGAACCCACAATTGGTCTTGATCCGGCCTCCCGGCGGCAGATGTGGGATCTTCTGAAAACTCTGAACCGCCAGGGTATGACTATCTTACTGACAACCCACTACATAGATGAAGCACAGTATCTGTGTCAGAGAATCGCTTTGATTGAAAAAGGAAAAGTCGCCCGTCTGGACACGCCGAATGCCCTAATCCGGGAGCTGGGCGAGGTTGCCATTGACGAATTTGACGGAGACCATACCAAAAGCGCCTTCTTTCCTGACAAAGAAACGGCGTTGCAGTATGCATCCTCTCTGGACAACCGGTTCATGCTTCGCAACACCACGCTGGAAGACGTGTTTTTGAATGTGGTAGGTCACGGATTGGGAGGTAAGTGATGAAAAGAAATATGATGCTGAATGGAATCATCACTGTTCTTTGGGAAAAATGGGTGGAGTTCAAATTCGAGTGGAAGAAGATTACCGCCTCCGCCTTGGTCAGCCCCATGCTGTATATGATCGCACTGGGCTGGGGTTTGGGCTCCACCAGCTCCGTCACAGATCGGCCCTACATTGACTTCCTTGTGCCGGGTATCATCGCTTTGAGCACTATGAACAACAGTTTTTCTGCTGTGGGTCAGCCTTTGAATGTACAGCGGCTCTTTGAAAGATCTTTTGATCAAATCATCATTTCCCCCACACCCATGCCTGCTTATATCTTCGGCCAAATGCTGGGTGGTGCTTTACGGGGTATGTACAGTGGTCTTCTGATTTTGCTTCTGTCCATTCCCTTTGGTGCAAATATTCAACTCAGCCCGGCGTTCTTCCTGGTAATGCTGCTCAATGGCATGACCTTCGCGGCACTGGGCATTCTGTCTGCCATCGTTGCCAGCTCCCATGGCGATATAGCAAGGTTCTCTACCTTCTTTATCCTGCCCATGACCTTTCTGTGCAACACCTTCTTCCCCCTGGAAAAGGTTCCAAACTTCATTCAGGTGCTAATCAGTATTCTCCCACTGACCCACGCCAGCAGTTCTCTTCGGGCTATGGCTTACGGCAGTGCTCCCAATGTATGGAGTCTGCTGATTCTAGCTGGCTATGCCACTATCTTTATGGTGGTTGCCAATGTCGTAATCATCAAAAGGAAAAATCTTTAATTTTGGAGGAGTACTATGAAAACTGCTTTGTTGGTTATCAGTTTCGGCACAACCCATCTGGATACTATGGAAAAAACCATTGTTGCCACTGAGAATGCTCTAGCTGTCGCTTTTCCTGACATAACCGTATTCCGGGCTTTTACCAGCGGTGTTGTCCGTAGGCGATTGAAGGCAAAATTCGATATGCAGGTTGACGGCATAGAAGAAGCTATGGCCCGGATTTATGCAGCGGACTATGACCGTGTCGTGGTACAGCCAACACTGTTGATCCCCGGCGAGAAATATGATAAACTGTGTGCAGCAATTGAAGCCTCTGCTGGCAATATGAAAGTCTGCATTGGAAAACCCCTGCTGTGCTGCGAACCGGATCTGGATGCCATCATCCGTGTGCTGCAGGAAGCGTATCCTGTGGACGATGACACCATTCTGCTGCTCATGGGCCATGGCACGGAGCACGCCGCCAACGATATTTATATCCGTCTGGCGCAGAAGATGCGCAAACTTCCCATGCGGCTTTGCACCGTCGAGGGTACCCCCTCCTTTGATGATGCCATTGAAGAGCTGACTGCGCAGCCCCAGAGAAAAGTTCAGCTTGCACCCATGCTCTTTGTTGCCGGAGATCATGCAAAAAATGACATGGCCGGTGATGAGCCGGACAGCCTGCGCTCCATGCTGAAAGCAAAGGGCTATGCCGTAAGCTGTGCTATTCAGGGTCTCGGCGAACTGGCTGATATTCGTAATATGTATGTTGAAAAAGCCAGAGAGGCTTTCGTATAAACGGAGGTACACTATGACGGAAGAACGGATCATTCGCTATGCACTGGAAGAAGGCTTTGCCAATGCCGCAATTGTAGATACAACGGATATTGTATTTGACCCGTCCTTCCGTCCTTACTGTGAAGAAAATCTGTGTGGACAGTATGGCGCTAACTACTCCTGTCCCCCTGATTGCGGCAGTCCGGAAACGATGAAGCAGCGGGTTCTTGCACACAAGAAGGCTTTGGTGCTTCAAACCATCTGGGAAATCTCCGACTATTCTGACTTCTCCCTTATTAAGCCCGCCAAAGCATCCCACAATGCATCTGAGATTCGCCTGGTGAAGCGTCTTCGCGCCGAAGGTGTCCCTGGATTCATTGTCGGTGCTAGCGGCTGTGCCCTGTGTTCTCCCTGCAAGCAGACCTTGGGACAGCCTTGCAGTTTCCCAGAGTATCAATATTCCTGTATGTCTGCCTATTGTATCTTTGTGAAAAAGTTGGCAGACAAATGCTGCATGGAATATGACTGCGGAGAGGGACTGTTGGCATTCTTCGGAATGTATGTTTTTGATAAATTTTAACTGCGTATATGCTATACTGTCAAAACTATCCATAAACGAAAGGAAATGACCTATGAATACATACACCAACCTTGGCAATCGTGCAGAATTGCTGGAATCCATCACTGTTCTGGAAAAGGAGTTGTCTGCAAAGACCGGTAAGGAAGTTGCGCTGGTTGCATATTCTCCCGTGCAGTATGCCACTCTGAGCGATGATGCTGAAGCACTGGCAAAGATTACCGAACTGGAGCAGCTTCTGAGCAAGAAGACCGGCAAGGATATTGCTCTAGTCGCGTTCTCAATCTAACCAAATCACATACAAGGCCGCTGATGCAATTTTTGCACCAGCGGCCTTTACTTGAAATTTTCAATTAACCGGAAACAGAATTCTGAACATGATCCAGTAAATCAATTTTCCGCCGGTAACCCATGATGACAGAATCCAAAGATGGAATCAAAGGATCCTTCTCATAAATTTCATACAGTTCATCTGGGTATGGCAGTTTCGCAATATCCACCTGTGAAGGATTCTTCACATAACCCAGTAGCCGGAATTCATCCTTAGCGAAACTGTTGACAGAAATCTCAACCAGATCATCATACTCTGGCTGTCTTGGATTTTTCCAGAACATAGAATTACCGGAATCGAAGATCGGTGCCATACCGATAAACTTGAGCGTTTTGGTATCCCGGAGAACGCCAAAATTATTCAGATGCCGGTCAGTATTGGTCAGAATGAAATCCGTCATGATCTGGTATTCCAGAAATGGTCTGGTAATACCTTCCTCCAGTCCATGTTCGGAACACACCTGAATGAAATGCTCATAAAGAGATGTGGCATTGTCCTTCTTCTTGGAATCCACCACATCGATAGCCGGAATCAGTTCCACTTCATCCGATGTAAAGCTCTCGCATACGCAATAGATTTGAGAATTATTGCCGAGCCGCATAGTGTTGTAAGTTACATATGGCTGCCGGGCCTGCTTCTTGTGAAGCAGCGTGCCCACGACCTCATTCAGACTTTCCTGAGAGTTGCTGCCGTGGTTGCCCTTCACCAGACACCGCTTGTCGTCCACGATGATCCACTTTTTCCGCAGTTCGCCCTGAACAGAGGAACTGGGAGAAAAGGCATTCTCAGGAAGTTCCACAGGATCTGCCTGCTCATCAAACTGCATATCGCCCACCGGATCCCGGAAATCGTTGGTGAAGAGATTGATATCGCTCCATCCCAGATCCATATCCAAAGGCTTGATCCAGTAATGATCCGTCAGACTGAGGCCCAGATTCTTCACCAGATATTCCTGAGGTGTTGTAATACCCATTTGCTCCAAGATCCGCTGGATCTTGCCCTGGCTCATAGGGACTGCCCGCCGCTGCCACCATTTCCGAAGCATTTCCGTATCGATCTTACCACCCAAGGGTAGCAGTTCCTGCACCTTCTTCTGGGAAATCCGGAGCATGGCACCGGAGATGGGGTCTATAGAAATCATACACACCGGGTCATCCCGGTGCATCAGATAGTACATCTTCTCTTGCATAGCTTACCACTCCATTTCAGTCTGGGAGAACCGGATATCCTCAATCTTTGCTTCCATCTGCATAGCTGCTGCTTCTTTCAGCCAAGGCAACTTCTTGTCGTCGAATACCGCAGAGAAAGGAAGCATATACTGTTCTCCCTCATAGTAAAACATCGTTGCAACTGCCGAGTCGCTGCATATCCAGCGTCCGGCAGTTTTGTATTTCTCACAATAAAACCGCTGACTTTGAATCTCTTTGACTGCCAACCGGTTACTGGGCAACAACGTTGCTCCATTGAAGTCATCAGCAACCAACAGGTCTTCTGCTGTGCATCCCAGCACGGTAGACAGCCGCAGAAGGATGTCACCACTGGCAGAAGTCAGCTTCTTATGTCCTTGCTCATAGTCCTGCAAAGAGCGGAAATTCACACCGCTCATCTGAGCCAACTCCTTCTGGGTCAGCTTTCTCTGCTTTCTCAGTTCTCTCAGACTCATTTTCGTCACCACCTTGACTATATTATACGCATATTTGCGTACTATAGTCAAGTAGTAATTGATAAGCTGACCTACAGCAAGCTTTTTCTCTTTACCTCCAGAACCCGTTCTGCATTCTCCATTGTCACAGTGGAAAACATTGCCAAGTTTCCCATGTATTTTCGCAGAAACGGAAGCTGCTCCGGATAGCAGATGATCTTGAATTTCCCTTCACGATTCAGAATGGCCTCACGGAACCGAAACAGGCGCCAGATATTCCCGTCCAGAAAGGAGAACTGGAATTCCCCATTTTCATGGGCATCATAGGTAAAGCTGCCTCTGTTATGGGATCGGACTTTGGGATCAAACAGGGCATTCAGAATCCGCTCCTGCCAATTCCAGGTAGTCACTACCCGAAGTAACCTGGCACCAAAAACATCCATAGGAATGAAGAAGATATCCTTGTAGGTGTGGAACAGTCCATTATCCATCTTTTGCGTTTCCTTCATTTCCTTCAGCATGCTCAAGGCAACATCGTAGTCCGCGCCAAAGATAATGGCTGCCTCCCGGAGTGGAAACTCATAACTCATCATGGGTGTAAAAATCGTGTGCAGATGATGCTTGATTTTGACTTCACCTTCCCCCATCCACTTGAGCATTTCCTCGCGGTAGTTGTACACCGCATATGCTCCACCGGGATAGACAATGGCACCGGCAAGGCGGGTAAAGCGGATCTTGTTCAGTTCATAGTCATTGACCCGCTTCAGCTCTCTGGCAAAATAGAAGCAAGGTTCTGTGAGTCGGAGCCGCCTCACCTCATCTTCCATTACTTCCGATGTATAGAGCGGATTTGCCTCAATGCCGGCCTTCATACACATAACCGCTGTTTCCGCCACCAGGTGATTGCGCTCCACATGGCGGGCATTACCGGAAAAGATGTGCTCATCAAATTCGTACATGTAGTTGTCATAGGCATCTTCATCCCAGTATCGGAGCATAGGAAGTGCGCTCTTGTGCAGCCGTATGGTCTTGCGTTTGCCCTTGCCGCTGACTGTAAGCAGTCTGCAGTTAAAGCGTTCGTCCTTTCCCTGGATGCGAAACTCTTGCGGCATTGAGAGCTTGTGAATCAGATCCTTGTAGGAGCGCACAGAGCCCAAGAGGCCCAGTGCCGTCACAGGGTATTCGCCCACAAAGGAAAGAACGGTAAGCAGGGTGTGGACATGACTGCCCGGTCTGATTGTGATCATTTTTCTACCTCCTTAGGTGTTTTGCGTATTCAGGCATTGGGACTCGCCTCCTGGCCTGAATGCAGGTTTGTGAATATGTGTAAAACCCGTTGCGGTGCAAGGATTTTTCAGTTTTCAAAAGATACGTCATTCTGATTTACGTAAAACGGTTCAGATTTACGTATCATTTTTCTTCTATTTCCGACAGATTTTTATAGAGCTTTTTACGTAGCTTTTCAGGTTCCTTTTCTAGGCCTAACCAGCTCTCAAAATCTGCTCTCGGAACGATGTAAACTTCCGTCATTTCGTTCTCTCCGGCTGCACTGCAGTAGTAATGCCGACACTCCTGAGGGGTATCATCCACAAGAAAGAACATAGCGATGGCATCGACTACGGTGTTCAGTTCGATGTTATCGTGGTCCCTGTATTCCCGTTCCGGACGGTTGCGGTCATAGACATGACGGAAGATCAGGACACAGTTCCGATATCGGATCTTTGGTTTTCCACAAGTGAACCTCTCTAAGGCCAGATACAACAATCCACGAAGATAGCTTCTGGCGGACTTCTCTTTCCGGGGCAGGAGGATGGGCATCCGAAGACAGAACCAGCCTTCCTCCGTGAAACCCATCTCTACGGGTACGGCTTCTTCTAGGGCTTTCTGTACCATAACTTCTGCTTGTGGATGGCCGGTATAGGCTGGTAACGCTCTTGTTTTCAGAGCAATCGACTCAGATATCCTTGCTGCTGTGACTGACTTTTCCAGAGCACCTTCTATACGCTTATCTGCGTAGTCCAATTTTACAGCATTTAGCTGCTTCAGGAGCTTTTCTGCCTCTTTTATGGTGCTATCCAGTTGGATCTGGAAATAGGACTGTTCCATAGTACATCCTCCAATCGTTTGTTAAAAATGGGTTTGGTAACGAAAATAAGTTGACCGGCTCTATTGGGCGCACTGCCCCTATCTGTGGATTTTCTGATTTTTCGGGTTTCCCTATTAACTTACCCTGGCAGTCATAAATACAATTCCTACCATGCTTACAGTTCCTACCATGAGAAATATACGCGCGTATTATAGGGGCCAAAAATGCAACGCTAGCTTTCAGCACGCCCTTACCAGACTGATTTTCAGATTTGCTTTCACTGTCAAACTGATTTTGGACAGACTCCTCCCATGCCTTCATCATACGGCGGCTCAGCCATGCGACGAACCGGTTCAGCTTCTCGTTCCGAGTGCCCTCGGTATGCGTATTTCGTGCCCGAATGAGTATTTCCTTGAAAATACTCACAACTTGCTCCTGTGAGGGCATAGTGACCCTATCCTCAGTAGGATAGCACTGATTGAAAATCACGCAGCCATAGGAAGCAGGCAGACGGTAAAGCCGGAAGTATTCTTCGTATTTCTTGAAAAACCGACAAACCTTAGTCTTCTCCCAGCCCCAGCGCTTACCAAGCATTTCAAGAGTCAACACGGAGCCGTACTTCTCATACTGAACATCAGGCGCCAGAAAGGAGAACACATTGCCGTAATCCCGATAGACAGTATGGCACCACAGATCCAAAAACGCATCGCCAGGTTCGAACTTGTATCCCTTGTCCACCAGTCGCTGGGTGATATTTCTGGGAACGCCGATAAAACCATAGCCAGTGGAGGCGTAGACCGCCCCTTCCTTACAGGGTGCGCCGGAGCACTTCGTAACCCAATCAGTGATCTTATAGGTCAGCAGCTTGGTCTTAGGCTCCAGAGTCCAGGTCAGGTAACCCAGATCCTCTAATTGGTTCATAATCCACAAGGCTACCAAGCGCTTCTTAACGCCAAGAATGCTCTTCAGACCAACGATTCCACCTGCCCACATTCCGGGCTCCACAGGGTTCTCAAAGCCACAGTAGCGGCCAGTTCCTTTGCGGAATGCCGCTCTGGTTGCAAGACGGATATAGTAGGTCATCAGACCCTTTGCTTCCATCTCAAAATCTCTGGGCAGCTTGATCCACTTGTATTTGATCAGACACTTCATTGCATTTTCTCCTTTCTCGAAAAATAAAAATAGCAGCTCCTGAAGTAATTCAAGAGCTGCTGTTTGGGGTATATTTTCTTTTACCAAAATCAACTATGGCGACGGTCGAGGAATTTGGTGTTTGCTAAGAATTTGCTAATGGGACTGTAAAAAACTATGTGGATTTGCCATAACCTGCCATTTTTATATGTACCGAATTGTTTCAATTCTTATGTATTTTACATTAAAACACGGCGCTATTCGTACAATTTAGTACAGCTTGATAAGGGAAGGTTCGTTCTCCTAAGCGCAAGGTAGTGAGTTCGAGTCTCGCCGGGGGCGCCAAAGTGTAGCCAAGATCAAAGGGTCTGGGCTGCTCTTTATTTTTATTGGATATTCATATGGCAAACTGTGGATATTGTACGCTTCATTGTAATGAAAACTTACGAATTTCCTTGCAAATTACCTCCATTTCGATTATACTGTCATCAAAAGCAACCAGGAGGAAACCCATGAAAAGAACGATCCAGCCCCTCGATTACGCCACTGAAATTTTACAGGCCGTCAGATCCGGAGTGCTCCTGACCACCAAAGCCGATGGGAATGTCAATACCATGTCTGTCTCCTGGGGTACGATTGGTATCCAGTGGGGTCTTCCGATCTTTACCGTATTCGTTCGCGGCCGCCGGCACACCAGCGCTATGCTGGATAAAAATCCGGAATTCACAGTAAATATTCCCATCGGTTCTGCCGACACGGAAATCATTCGCTACTGCGGCACCATGTCCGGCCGGGATGTGGATAAATGCAAGGCACTAGGACTGACCCAGGTTCCGCCGGAAACGATCTCCGTACCGGGTATCAAGGAACTGCCGCTGACATTGGAATGCAAGGTCATTTATAAACAACAGCAGTATCCCGAATGTATTACCGATCCGGAACCTCATACCCACTATCCTGAGATCCCCGCAGATATCCATGGGGATTACCATACCGCTTACTATGGGCAGATCGTAGCCGCTTACATCATCGAGGAGTAATGTCCACCTGCTCCCTTGACTTTTTCTTATGCAAATGCTATAGTGTAGGCCAATGGAGAGTTGTCCGAGCGGTTTAAGGAGCCAGTCTTGAAAACTGGTGATGGGGTGACCCACCGTGAGTTCGAATCTCACACTCTCCGCCAATAAGAAAACCACCCATTAGGGTGGTTTTCTTATTGGCGGAAAAAGAGAGGGAGATTCGAACAATAAAATGCGGCGCGGATGAGCGCTGCCGGCGAGGGCTCGACGGAGCCGAACCATAATTTTCTTTCTCAAAAAGAGAAAGAAAATGCAAACGAATCTCCACTCTCCGCCTTATGAGCACCCAATATCTAAAGAGTACACTAACAGCAAAAGAAACGACAGCTTTCGCAAGAAGGCTGTCGTTTCTTTTGTTCTCTTCTCTATTAACTCTTCACTTTTCTCCCTTCTCTAAACAAACTGTCGTTTCATAGAAAAGTGAAGAGAAAAGGTATCCCCTTCGGGCAATGTTGCTAACTTAGTGACATTGGGTTACCGGGGGTTCTTTTTATAGAGATTATTTTATCCGCTGAATGCCCTTCATTGCCGTTTTTGCAGCATTTAACGCATCGCGGCTTACCCGCTTCCTGTCATCATACCGCGCAGCCAGATACACCTGCCGCAAATCCCCGGCGCTCTGACTGTCTGTAGCCGGATGAATCCGCATCAGAATATCTTCGCTGGTATCGGATATCCGCAGCTTCATTCCCCTGCCTTTTTCCATTCGCAAAAACTCCCGGTATAACTGCCGCACTCTGGACCGGTTGGACATGGAGGGTTCCTTTCTTCTTCTGGGCGCTGTCACGATCCGGCCCATTATCTCACCGGGATCACCGGCGGCATGCCGCTTTTGGAAGGACCGGTATAGGATCACTGCCGCCGCCACAAGCAGGATCACCACCAGTGCTGTCCATGCAAGGGCCGGGTCAATGCTGCGTTTTTGCAGTTGCTCAACCTGCGTTCCGATGTTCTCACCGCCAACCGCTATTGCACCTTCACCGGAAACATTGGCCGCAGCCTCTGTAGTTGGCTTGTCCGGCTGCTGTTTTTGTTCAAACATGCTGATCACCCATGCCAACAGTTCCACTAAAAGCATTACGGGTGTTACAAGTGCGGTCAGCACATATTTCATCAATCCTGCGGCTGTTTGGCGCAGCAAGGGTTCTGCCACCAAAAAGGCGACCACAACCGCGCCTACCGCACCCAGCAGCATGGACATCTGGCGTCTTCCGCCCTCAGACCGGTAGCCGATACCCAAGCGAAGCTGCCTTTGCAGCATAACACCGCAAAGCAGATGCACCAATCCATACCGCATAATTACACTGCTGTCAAGCTCAGGCGGCATATCTCCGGCCACCCGGGCCAGAAATACCCAGCAATTCACAATCAGGTATACTGCTCCCAGCAGGATCAGGCTTTGGATCAGAAAGCGGCGGTAGCTGTAATATTCCAGTTCCAATTTACCGCGTAGGATCACCACGGCAGTATAAAGGGCAGGTATGGCAAGCATCAGCGTCTGCTTCTCGTTTTCAGCCAGCAGCAGGCACAGCAGCGGAAGGAGCGCCCACAAACGGCTGACTCCAGTCCAACCCTTTTCATAGAAAAAGGACGCTGTACCGGCGGCAATTCCGCACACCAGCGCAGGGACCAGCAGAGGAATCCGAAACTGCACCGGCCCGGAACCCAGAATCGCGAAGCAAATGCAGCAGTCAGAGAACACCTTCAGCATCATTGGGATGCTCATTGCCCTTCCCCCTCTCCACAGCCACGCAGTACACACACCGGATTTCCCGCACCATTGCTCAGCGCCTGAATGCAGCTTTGGGCAGTTCCCTTATCATCAGGCGTGATCACAATGTAGGACTCGCTGCCTTTCCTGTTTTTCAATGCCTGCCTGGTCAGATAACGGAAAGAGTGGAAGCAGGTATTATCCGCACAGCCAAGGCCGTATAGGATCGTATTGAGATGCTGTTCTCCCAATCCTTCTGTTACCGCGTGGATCTTGCCCACAGGCCCGGGCAGATTGGCATTGGTCCTAAATCCGTATGGGATCTTCCGCTGTTCCAGCTTTTCACAAACAGAGCGTGTCAGGCGAAGGCATTCCTCCAACTGCTGAGCGTCAGCGCCTTCCGTATTCAGCAAAACGACTACATGCCGCTCAGCCGTATGGTCGTACTGCTTGACCTGTAGATTACCGGTCTGCGCTGTCCGGGTCCAGGAAATGGCCCGCATGGGCTCCCGTCCGGTATAATCACGAAATCCGGTTGTCAGAACCGGATCTTCTAAAATGAACCGGCGTACAGATATGTCACCAAGAAAGCCGCCCACAGCATCGATCGCAGTCTGCTGGCTTGACAGGTGGGGCATTACAACAATATTCCCACCGCTGCCATGGCACTTTGCCTCCCGAAAGCCCAGCAGGTCACCGGCGCTTAGATGATAGCTGCCAATCTTGTATATCCCCCGCTCCGGGAATGATACCGTCACATTCCGGGTAATACTGCGGCGTCCCCGGATGGTCATTCTGTATTCTGTATCCCAGGACATGATATTCCTGCGGCAATAGGCCCGCTGCCACTGCATGTCTGCTATGGGGTTTGCCTCACTGGGAAAGCTCTGCACCAAACGCACAAACGGAATGGGCAGGCGGCTGTAATTATCCAGCGAAGCAGACCATGTCACCGGTTGTCCCGGCTGGGCAAGAAAACAGTCGCAGTCCGTGCGGATATTCAGCGATCTCAGCGCATACTCCGCCCACTTGCGCTCCAGCAAAACAACGCAAACGGTTACAACCAATAAGATCAGAAAGGTCATAGGTTGGTCACATCCTCCAACGGAACAGTCAGCTTTCCAATCACCTCATTCAGGAATGCTTCTCCATCCCTTCTGGAACCAGACGCGGTTGTAAGCCTGTGGGCCAATACAGGAACAGCCTCCCGTACCACATCCTCAGGGATCACATAGTCCCGGCCCTCCATCGCAGCGATAACCTGCGCTGCCTTGTAAAGGGCTATGGCGCCACGGGTAGATACGCCGCCTATCAATACACCGACCTTGCGGGTAGCCTGTACAATATCCATAATGTAGGATGCCACATCCGCACTGACATGTACCTGGTGCAGTTGCTGCCGCAGTTCCATTGTTTCTTCCACTGTCACCACCTGCTGTAGCTGCTGCACCAATGTTACCGTAGACGGACGGGAGATTACTGCCAGTTCCTGCTCCCGTTCCATATAACCCATGCTCAGGCGCATGAAAAACCGGTCCATCTGGGCCTCCGGGAGGGGGAAAGTACCGTAGGATTCAATAGGATTTTGAGTTGCCATGACCATAAAAGGCTGCTGCATGAAACGGGTCACACCGTCTACAGTGATCTGCCCCTCCTCCATAGCCTCCAGCAATGCCGACTGCGTTCTGGGTGTTGCCCGGTTGATCTCATCTGCCAGAATCATGCCGGAGAACAACGGTCCGGGCCGGAACTCAAACTCACTTGTTTTGGGATTGTAGAAATTGATGCCGGTCAAATCAGATGGCAGCAGGTCCGGCGTAAATTGGATGCGCTTGAAGCTACCGCCAACGGTCCGTGAAAACGCCCGCAGCAGCATTGTCTTTCCCGTACCCGGCACATCCTCCAGCAACACATGACCGCCACAGAGAAAGCTCACTGTAACCTGGCGGATCACTTCATCCTTACCAACAATGATCTTACCGCAGTTGTCTATGATTTTCTGGGTATAGCTTTGGAAATCTCCCGGATTCATAACATGACCTCCTAATAACAATCCTTTATTGTCACATTATAACACAATGAGGACATATTGCAAGTTCGTCCCACGAAAAACGCCACACCGGCAGTATGCCGGTGTGGCCATAATAGTTTATTGCTCCTCGCCAAAGTCAGCCCGGTAGGCTTCCAGCAGCTTTTCCGGCCAATCGCTGACGGGCTCCAACCGTCCGGTAAAGAACCGGAGGCTCTTGGGCTCATGGACGAACCGCAAACCGCCGATCATATGCCTGTGGTCATACAGCCACTTTACCCGGTCGATCACATACTCCGTTTGGGACAGGGTGAATACCCGCCTTGGGAACGCAAGGCGTACCATTTCTACCGAGGCGATGCGTTCACTGCCGTCGGGATTTCTCTCTTCCGAAAGTGTTCCGCGCTCCATGCCACGGATGCCGCCGCACAGGTACAGCGCCGCCACCAGAGAACCCGCGGGATACTGTTCCGACGGAATATGCCCCACCACCTGCCGGGCATCAATGTGGGCACCCAGACCGCCGCCGGGGGTGACCATCGGCACGCCCAACATGTCCAGTTCCTTTACACAGTAATTGATAAACTGAGGGCCCTGGGAGATGATGTCCATATCCATGGTTTCCTCAAAGCCTACGATCAGCGCTTCCATTTCCTTGACAGACATACCGCCGTAGGTCAGGAAACCTTCAAACATGGTAATATAATCCTCCAACTCATGGAACAGGGCTTCATCCCGCACCATGATGCCGCCGCCACGGCCAAAGCCGAATTTCCGGGCGGAGAAGTAGATCACATCAAACAGGTCAGCGATCATCCGGGTGATCTGGCGAATGGACTTATCCTCCATTCCCGCCTCCCGGGTCTTAATAAAGTATAGGTTATCCTGCAGCAGGGATGCGTCCAGAACAGTCGGGATGCCGTGTTCCTTCGCAAGGTCGGTTGCCGCCTTCATATTCTCGTAGGAGATGGGCTGACCGCCGATCAGATTGGTGCCGGCTTCCAAGCGCATGTAGGCAATATTTTCAGCGCCTTCCTTCGCAATACATGCCTTGACCTTATCCAGGTCAATATTCCCCTTGAAAGGCAGATTGCTCTTCGTTACAAGGCCTTCATCCTTGACCAGTTCTTCCACATGGCCGCCCAGACGGGTCACATGTGCCTTGGATGTAGTAAAGTGATAATTCATAATGACGCAGCAGCCGGGTTTTACAAAATGCTGGGCCAGGATATGTTCGCAGGCACGGCCCTGGTGGGTCGGCAGTAAATGCTCCATCCCAAAAAGCTCTGTCAGTTTCCCGTTCATCCGGTAGAAGGTCTCACTGCCAGCGTATGCATCATCCGCATGCATCATCGCGGCCTGCATATTATCCGACATGGCATTGACGCCGGAGTCCGTCAGCATATCCATGAAGATATCACCGTTATGCAGCAGGAAGGTATTGAAGCCGGCTTCTCGCATTTTTTCCAGACGCTGCTTACCGGACAGCAGGTTCAGCTTCTGTACGATCTTAACCTTGTGCATTTCCATTGGCACTGCGGGGCGGTTATAAAATTTGATCTCAGGCATTTTTTCTTCCTCCAGCCATTGTGTTTTTCTTGGGCGTATTATATAATACTTTCGACAATCGATAAAGCGGATAATTTAGATAGTAACAATCGACAAATTCGATGGAGGAGGTTTATATGGAAATCAGAAACCTGATATCCTTCGTCCAGGTTGCGGAGTTAAACAGCTTCACAAAAGCCGCCGAAGCCCTGGACTATTCCCAGTCAACCATTTCCTTTCAGATCAAGCAGTTGGAAAAGGAAATGGACTGTCTGCTCTTTGAGCGGATCAACCACACCTTGATTCTCACCGACAGGGGCAAGGAGCTTTTGGAATATGCCCAACGGATCCGCCGTCTGACTGATGAATTTCGCCAGAACATGACCGCGGACCGGGAAATACAGGGACAGGTGCATGTGCTGGCTCCGGACTCCCTCTGCGAAGCCATGATGCTGGAACACTATGATGATTTTTACAAGAGGTATCCCGGCATCCGGCTGAAGTTTTCCACCGCGGATACGGAAGATATGTTCCGCATTCTGGACCGCAACGAAGCAGATATGATGCTTACCTTGGACAGTCATGTATATCAGAAAGACTATGTGATAGCCAAGGAAGTACGGATGTCCACACACTTTGTTGTTGGATCTAATTCCCCGCTGGCGCAGCAGAAGCATATACCGTTGGCTGCATTAACGGAGCATCCCTTTATTCTGACAGAAAAGGGCATGGGCTACCGCAGGGTTCTGGACAAGCAGTTAGCGAGGCGCTCGCTGGATATCGAGCCGGTTCTGGAAATCAGCCGTACCGATATCATCACAAAGCTCCTGGAGCAAGGCAGCGCTATCTCCTTCCTTCCGGATTTTGTAACACGCAAAAAGGTTGCGGAAGGTACTCTTACATATCTGGATGTAGAAAATATGGATATCGATATCTGGCAGCAGCTAATCTACCACCGGAACAAATGGATATCCCGGGCATTGGACGCCTTTATACAGTACACAAAGGATATGGAATTCGGCAGATGTTGCTGACCATCAGTTCCAATCTCCCCCATCTCCGCCAACAAAAACTGCCGCCCGAAGGCGGCGTTTTTATCGCTGTCAGCTTACACTTTAGATATCGCTCCCTGAATTACCCTTTGCTGTATTTAGAGAGGAAATTAACATCCGTTTGATTTCCTCTGCCAGGGAAAGTAATGACGGATAATCATAATCAAATAACTTGGTTCTACTCAATAGCATTAACCAGTAGATACTTTCCCCAGTTTCTTTTAGATCGATATGCAACTTGGAAATAAAATCAGCTTTGCTGTTTCCATAGACCGCTTCGTCAATGTTTGCTCCAATGCTGGTAGCCGAACGCAACAGTTGCCTGGATATGGTAGTATCTTTCTTGGTTTTTGAAAACGCTTCATAGAATCATACGATTTGTGTCGCGAAATCCAAAGATTTATCCAATAACGGGCCATTCAACGCAATCACCTCTGGATTAAGTTTATCATACCGCTTTCTCAAAATCATCCGCGCAGCGGATACCTATTCTTTTCTCTCTTCTCTCTTCACCTTTCTCTGAAACGACAGCTTCTTTAGAGAAGAGAGAAAAGTGAAGGGTGAATAGATAAGAGTACAAAAGAAACAACAGCCTTCTGGCGAAAGCTGTCGTTTCTTTTGGCGGAGATGGAGGGATTTGAACCCCCGCACGCCTTGCGGCGCCTAGCGGATTTCGAATCCGCACCCTTCAGCCACTTGGGTACATCTCCATGATGACTTGGTCATTATATCAGCAGACTCTCAAAAAATCAAGGCTTTTTCGCCAGCTCGATTACTGCTGCCATAGAGCGCATCATGTCCGCGTAATTCTCCCGTTTATGAGGACGCAGGCAGTCAGAACAATCCTTGATCCCCTGCCCGGTGTAGCTAAAATTACCGCCGCACTTGTCACCCAGCGCATACAGGGGGCAATAGCAGAACAGGCAGCTGAACTTCTCCGGATCGGCTCCCTTGTGGCAGGGAAAGTATTCACACTGCTTGTGCTGAAAAAAATCGAAATTTGCCATTGTATTCTTCTCCTTTTGTCCGTTGCAAACCCATGCTTTCCCTGCTATAATAGTCTAAACTACTGTCCAGGGATATACCCGGGGCGGCTCTTGCGAAAATTCCATTGTTTCTCCGGTCACAGGATGCCGAAAACCAAGGGTGTAAGACCATAATGCGATCCGGCAGTCATCCTCCAGTGTGCTGTACTTTCGCTCTCCCACTAACGGATATCCCCTGCTGGCAAACTGAACACGGATCTGGTGGGTTCTTCCCGTATGCAGCCGGATTCTGACCTTGCTCATATCTTCCCTGGAAGAAAGCACTTGGTAATCCAGCACAGCTTCCTGAACGCCCTTTGCCATCCCCCGAGCGACCATGGTCATACGCCGGGCCTTATCCCGATACAGCAGATCCCGCAAAGTCCCCTTCTGTTCCGGGCAGCCATGGATAACTGCCAGATATTCCTTATGGAATTCATCCTCCCTGATCTGCCGGGAAAGCTCAGAAGCCACCGCTTCAGTTCTTGCCAGAACCATTAAGCCGCTGACCACCTGGTCCAGCCGATGGACCGTACGCACCGTTGCCTTTGGATCTCCCAACGCCTGCCTTACCAGCTCCGGTACACCGCCGGGTTCATCGGTAGACACAACGCCCGACGGCTTGATACACACCACCAGCGATTCATCCGCATATACCAGTTCCATGCCGCTTCACCTCTTTTGTATCCTAGCAGAAAAATCATCCCTTTTCAAGTATCAGGAGGTTCCCCTATGAAAATAGTTGTATTGGAGGGCCACGCTGTCAATCCCGGAGATCTGAGCTGGGACTGGCTGAATGCCTATGGCCCTGTTACTGTCTATCCCCGGCTCGTCTCAGCGGAGGAAACCATTGCCAGGATCGGCGATGCCGAAATTGTTTTAATTAACAAAACACCCATCACCGCTGAAATTCTGGATGCCTGCCCCAACATACAGCTGATCTGCGTTCTTGCCACCGGGTACAATGTGGTTGACTGTGACGCTGCCCGGGCCAGGAATATTCCCGTATGCAATGTTCCCGACTACGGTACCAGTGCCGTGGCACAGTATACCTTTGCTCTGATTCTGGAGCTGTGTCATCAGATTGGACACCATGACCGGGCAGTCCACGAAGGGAAATGGTCTGCCTGCCCCGATTTTTCTTTCTGGGACACACCACAAATGGAACTGGAAGGCAAGACCCTTGGCATTATCGGCTTCGGCAGGATCGGTCAGGCCGTTGGCCGCATTGCCAAAGCATTTGGAATGGATGTGCTGGCATACAGCCGTACAGAATATCCCCAGGGACGCCTGATCGCCCGTTATGTCACGCTGCCGGAGCTGCTGGCCCAGTCTGATATCATTTCCCTGCACTGTCCTCTGACCCCCGAAACCATGGGGATTATCAATCGGGAAACGATTTCAATAATGAAAGACGGCGCTATTTTGATCAACACATCCCGGGGCGCTGCCATTGTAGAGCAGGATCTTGCAGATGCCCTCCAAAACGGAAAGCTGCGTGCAGCCGCTGTGGATGTAGTCACTACAGAACCCATACCAGCTACTTCTCCTCTGCTCACCACCCTCAACTGTATCATTACCCCCCATATGGCATGGGCGCCAAAGGAGAGCCGTCAGCGGATCATGGATTGCACAAAGCGAAGCATCGAAGCTTATCTGTCAGGCAATCCTATCAATACCGTAAATTGAGATATCCGCACTCTCAGCCAAGGAGCTTTCCATGGCGTCAGCGAAACAATGTCCCCCCTTGTACTATCCCGCTTTAAAAGAAACCTGCCTTTGCCAAAAACGCAAAGGCAGGTCTGTTTTATGACTTGTATCCGGAAACCAACGGTTTTGTCAACATCATCGTCGCCACATGAACCATCTGCTCAGGCGACTCCTGATAGCCGTCTTGATGCCACTGCATGACCATGGACAGAAGTCCACAAATAGCAAAGGTAAGCGCCAGATGCTGGCTCTTTTCATCCTTGGATAGCAGATAGGCTGGCATCATCCGTTCATGCAGCGCATGACTTGTCGCCCGCTCCACCAGCATACCGCTGAGCCTGTTGCGGATCAGCGCATCCAGCAGATCCCTGTGTTCATACCAAAAGACAAAGAATTTCTCCAAATCCCCCAATGCCTTATTGCCGGAATCCCTGCCACTGCTGCTGGGCGATTGCTCAAATTCCATCAGCGTATGATCCAGCAGCGCAAACAGCGCACCATCCTTATTGGAGAAATAACGGTAAAAGGATTTTCTGGGAATTCCCATCTGATCACAAAGATCACTGATGGAAATATCTTCGTACTGCTGTGTAAGCATCGCTTTCAGCAGGCCCTGCTCCAGCCGTTTCTGCCGGGCGGCAGACTGCTCTGATTTACATAGCTTATACACCGCGTTCCGCTCCTTCTTTAATACTTAATTTAATTATAATAGGATTTGTAAAAGAATCAAGTCGTTTTGTTCATTATCCCCAAAAAACCATAGTTCTAAATTATCACAGGGTGTCACAAAAGTACCTTTTTGGTCCTATATAAAAATTCATATATCAATTATAATGTATATGATTGATGCGGGTATACACTCGCACAAATTAAGGAGGAAAATAATATGGCAAAAGCCCCTAAGCTTGATGCCAAGGGTTACCGCAAATTCGGTATGCGAGACAAGCTCGCCTATGCCGCCGGTGACCTCGGCTGTAACATGTCCTTCGCTTTGAAGGGTACCGTCCAGACCTTCTGGCTGGTCTACATGATGTTGGAAACCGGACTGCTTTCCCTGTTGCTGCTTGCAGTGCAGATCTGGGACGCCGTCAATGATCCCCTGATCGGCACCCTCATCGACAACGACAGAAGAAAGTACAAACTGGGCAAATTCAAAACCTATGTTCTGATCGGTGCCTGTGGCCTGCTGATCGGCGGTGCCGCAGTATTCCTGCCTTTCCCCAACGCTCCCGTTGTGGTTAAGGCTATGCTGTTCATCCTGGGTTATATCATTTGGGATGCGTTCTACACCGTTGCAAATGTTCCCTACGGTTCCATGCTGTCCCTGGTCACTGAGGATGTCGGTGAACGCGCTCAGCTCTCCACCTGGCGTTCCATCGGTTCCATGATCGGCAACATTCTGCCCAATGTGATCCTGCCCATGCTGATCTGGCAGAAAGTCAGCTATGATGGCACTGACAGCTTCCTGGATAAAATCGTAATTCCCGAAGGCTTTACCAAGGAGCAGTTCCTTACCAATCCTATCACCGGCGAAGCTTATAAGATCGGTGAGAAGGTTCTCAGCCCCGAAACCGGCAAGCAGGTTGAGATTCTGCTTGGCCAGCGAGTATTCTGGGCAGCTTTGATTATGGGTGTTCTGGGTTTCGCTGCTTTCCTGTTTATGATCAAGAACATCACCATCCGCGTAGACGAGAACTCCGTTAAGACCAATGAGGGCGGCGAGAAGTTCAATGTATTCAAGGCATTTGGCAACTTCATGAAGAACCGTCCTGCTGTCGGCGCTACATTGGCTGCCATGGGTATGTTCCTGGGTATGAATTCCGCCGCTACCGCCAACACCATCATGTTTGCCACCTATTTCAATATGGCCTCCATGTCCGGTGTTGTTCAGATGGTTGGCTTCCTTCCCATGTTCCTGTTCATGCCCTTCATTACCAAGATCGTTAAGAAGTACGGCAAGAAGGAAGCTTCTGTTGTCGGTACCATCGTCTCCATGGCCGGTGCTGTCGTCATGCTGGTATTCCCCATGATTCAGAATGTTTCCCTGGCTTTGATCGTCTACCTGATCGGCCTGGTCCTGTTCGGTGTTGGCATGGGTGTCTACACCTGTGTCTCCTGGGCGCTGATGGGTGATGCCATTGATTACAACGAGTGGAAGTTCGGCACCCGTGAGGAAGGCACTGTTTACTCCCTGCACTCCTTCTTCCGTAAGCTGGCGCAGGGCGTTGGCCCCTCCATGGTCCTTTTGATCATGGGTGTTCTGGGCTATGACTCCAAGCTGGGTACCATCGGCCAGACCGCTGCTACCTCTCACAATATGTGCTGGCTGGTCGCCGGTCTGTACATGTTCTCCGCAGTACTGCAGTTCATCGGTATCGCTGTGATCTACAACCTGGACAAGAAGACCCTGGACAAGATGACTGACGAACTGGCAGCCCGTAAGACCCAGTAATCTACCCCGTTGCATCTCCAATCTATAATAACCCCCCTTCGGACCAATGGCCCGAAGGGGGGTTACTCTTTTGCAATCCTGCAAGGCAGATAAAGTGAGCTGAGCGAGTGGCAGCTATCGTCATGCCGTCCGCAACAGTCCGGTGGACTGTTGCAGGCATCCGTAAAACTAAAAAGACCTCGCTGCTTCGGCAGCGAGGTTATAATAATGTTTGCGTTACCTATTTTCACGGGGAGTGAGCCGACTGCCGCCAGTGGCGGGAGGAAGGAGGCGAACGAGTGGCAGTGGTCGACGGGAGACGAAGGTGCTCTGTCACCGAGGATATCCGTCAGGCACCGCAACAGGATAGGGCAAGCTATCGTCATGCCGTCGTAACAGTCCGGTGGACTGTTACAGGCATCCATA
>JAZKYA010000076.1:0-29711 GCA_045611945.1 Faecousia sp.
GTGGGGAACAAAATAACTTCGCGGATGGTGTCTGCGCCGGTCAGCAGCATAACAGCACGGTCCACGCCGATGCCCATACCGCCCGTGGGGGGCATGCCATATTCCATGGCGTTGAGGAAATCCTCGTCCAGCATTTCAGTCTCGTCGTCGCCACGCTCACGCTGCTCCACCTGCTTCATGAAACGGCCTCTCTGGTCGATGGGGTCGTTCAGCTCGGAGTAAGCATTGGCGATCTCACTGTGGCAGATGAACAGCTCGAAGCGCTCGGTCAGACGGGGATCTTCCGGGCTGCGCTTGGTCAGAGGACTGACTTCAACGGGGTACATGGTGATGAAGGTGGGCTGGATCAGATGCTCCTCTACCCGCTGGTCAAAGCAGGCGTACAGGGCATTGCCCCAGGTCTTTTCGGCAGCTTCATTCAGCTCCACGCCCTTGGCGGCGGCAGCGGCTACAGCCTGGGCATCGTCGGTGATGGCGCCAAAGTCGATGCCCACATATTCCTTAACGGCTTCCACCATGGTCATACGGCGCCATGCGGGAGTCAGGTCGATCTTCTCACCCATCCACTCCACTTCGTAAGTACCCAGGATCTCCTTGGCAGCGCCGGAGATGATGCCCTCGGCAATATCCATCATATCATGGAAATCGGCATAGGCCTGGTACAGCTCCACGGAAGTAAATTCGGGGTTGTGCTTGGGGTCCATGCCCTCGTTACGGAAGATACGGCCGATCTCATACACCCGGTCCATGCCGCCGATGATCAGCCGCTTCAGCGGCAGCTCGGTAGCGATGCGCATATACATATCGATATCCAGGGTATTGTGATGGGTAATGAAGGGCCGGGCGGAAGCGCCGCCGGCGATGGTATTCAGCACCGGGGTCTCCACTTCGATATAGTTCATGTTATCCAGGTAAGAGCGCATGAACTTGATAAACTTGGAGCGGATGATAAAGTTCTGCTTCACCTCGGGATTGACCATCAGATCCACATAGCGCTGACGGAAGCGGATCTCCTTATCGGTCAGACCGTGGTACTTTTCGGGCAGGGGCAGCAGAGACTTACTCAGCAGAATGATGGACTTGGCGCGAATAGAGATCTCCTCAGTCTTGGTCTTGAAAACCTCGCCCTCAACACCGACGATATCGCCGATGTCGTTGCGCTTGAAGCGGATATACTCCTCTTCGCCCATCTCGTCAATCTTGACAAAGAGCTGGATACGGCCTGTGCTGTCCTGCAGGTCACAGAACATGACCTTGCCCTGACCGCGCTTGCTCATCAGACGGCCTGCCACCTTAACGGTCTTGCCCTCAAAGCCTTCGTAATCGGCCTTGATGGCGGCGGAGTCGGCATTGAAGTCAAACTTGGTCTGCAGGAAGGGGTCACGGCCCTCTGCCTGGAGGGCAGCCAGCTTATCACGGCGGATCTGTGCCTGCTCAGAAACGGGCAGCTCCGCCTGGGGTACAAACTTTGCCATAGCTTAACCCTCGCGAGAAATATTCAGCACTTCCATCTGGTAAGCACCGTTGGGAGCGTTGACGGTAAATACATCGCCCACAGACTTGCCCACTGCGGCACGGCCGAAGGGGGAGTCGTCGGAGAGCTTGTATTCCATGGGGTTAGCCTCCTGGGAGCCGGTGATCTTATACTCGGTGACCTCGCCGGTAGCTACATCCTTAACGGTAACGCTGCAGCCCAGACCAACACGGCCGGAAGCCTCATTCTCATCCTCAATGATGACAGCGTGGGACAGGATATCCTCGATCTCAGCAATGCGGCCATAGAGCTTTGCCTGCTCGTTCTTGGCGGCATCGTACTCAGAGTTTTCAGACAAGTCGCCGTAGGAGCGGGCCTCGGCGATCATTGCGGCGATCTCACGCTCACGGGTGGTCTTGAGATAGTTCAGTTCCTTTTCCAGCTCTGCCAGACGCAGACTGGTAATCTTAAATTCTTTTGCCATAAGGGAAGTCCTTCCTTCCATAAAATTTCAATAGCTCAAAACATTATAGTGGATAAAACCCTGACAGTCAAGGTATTTTCCCACTTTTTTGCATATTTTCCCCGGTCACTCCCGGTCTGACAAGGCCGCTACCGCTGCCTGGACCTGGGGATCTTCCTCCGGTGTCAATATGCCGAAATAAATGTTTTGATAGGTCTGATCGTCCACCTCTACCAAAATATCCGGCGTTAAACCCACATCCGACAGGCTGACACCGTTTGGCGTGCAGTATTTGCCGATGGAAATGACTGCAGCGGATCCGTCAGAGAGCTTGAAGCTGGTCTGGAAATGGCCCTTGCCGGTGGTGGGCTGACCCACCAGCGTCGCAACACCATACTCGCTCAGCGCGGCCCCGAAGAATTCCGCCGCCGAGTAGGAATCGCCGTTGACCAGCACCGCCATGGGAATCTCCAGACAGTTGGCATCGGACATATCCACGCTCTCCTTGCCATTATAATCTACGCTTCTGAACAGCGGTCCTTCCGGCAGCAGGTGGTCCAGTATCTTCACCAGTTCCTTTTTATAGCCGCCGGGATTGAACCGCACATCGAAGATCAGGCCCTCTGCCCCCAGCTCTATCAGCGAATCCACCGCTGCCAGGGTTTCATCAGCGCACCGGCTGTCGAAGTTCACAATGGTCACCAGGCCAATATTGCCCTCCAGCATCTGGCCCGAAGCCACAACAGTCTGAATGCTTTTGCGCTCCACCTGGACTTCGTATGCTTCTCCATCGCTCGTCAGGCGCAGATTGACAGCCGTACCTTCCTCGCCCTTCACCATACCCTTGATCTGGTCAATGTCCAGAGCCGCAATATCCTGCCCTTCCACAGCGGTCATCACATCGCCTGCAGTGATACCTGCAGCAGCGGCAGGCCCATTGGGTTCTACCTTCATGATGGTAATATAACCATCCTCCCGCTGGGTAATCGTCACCCCAATCCCCACATAGGCATTGGCCATTCTTTCTGTGTATTCCGTATACTCCTGGGCTGTCATGTAGTAGCTCCAGCGGTCGCCCAGGGCATCCACCATAGCTGCCGCTGCTGCATCCTCCATGGCTGTTTTGTCCACTTCGTCCACAAAGTAACGGTCAATCACCGCTCCCAGCTCCGCCAGCTTCGGATAAGAACCGCTGTTTCTGCCTGCCAGTGACAATGTGATGCATGACGCTGCCGCCGCCACCAGGATATAGCTGAGAATCTGCCAAAATCGTTTCAAGGTAACACACCCCTTAGAATTTTTCCCACAGCCCAAAAAATGGGCTGTGGGATAGATATTTAGAAAGACATATAGGCGGCAGGGTTCTGCGCGGTACCATTATAGTAGATACTGAAGTGCAGATGGGGGCCGGTAGACCAGCCGGTGGAACCCACATAACCCAGGACCTGACCCTGGGAGACCTTGTCGCCAACACCGACTATGTAATGGGTCATGTGCAGGTAACTGGACGAGAAGCCATCACCGTGGTTGACTGTCACATAGTAGCCGGAAGCGCTGTCGTAGGTAGCCTTTGTAACAGTACCAGCCCGGGTAGCCTTGATGGGCGTACCGGAAGACGCTGCCAGATCCACCCCGCTATGGAAGCCGTAAGTACCGTGAATCGGATGGATTCTGTATCCAAAGGGACTGGACAGATACACATAGGAGCAGGGGATCATCCACTTGGCATCGCTGGCCACAGCGCTGCCGCCATTGGCGGTACCGTTATTCTTATTGGCTTCCTCCTGCTTTTTCTTTTCCTCTTCCTGGCGCTTGCGCTCCTCTTCCTGCAGACGGTTGTACTCTTTATTATATTCCTTTTCAGCGGCCGCGATCTCCTTCTGCAGCGCTTCATCTCTGGCTTCAGCCTCGGTCATCAGCGCTTCAAAGGCTTCGCCCTGCTTATGCAGGTCGACCAGCACCTCATCGGCCTCCTGACGCTTAACTTCCAGTTCGGCCTGCACCGCATTGAGCTCAGCTTTTGTGCCTTCCAGCTCTGCCTTCTCATTTTCCAGCTCCAACTGGGCAGTTTCCACTGCCTTGGCAGCCTGATCCATTTCCTCCAACCGGCGGCGGTCCGCCTCGGCGATCTCCTCGATCATATTCAGCCGGTCCAGCAGGTCAGAAAAGCTGTTGGCCTTGAACAGCACAGACCAGTAAGAAAGGGAACCCTCCTCTTCCATGGCCCGAATGCGCTCCTTGTTCTGCTCCCGCAGCTGCTCCAGACGGGCCTTTGCCTCGTCCAGTTCCTCCTGCTTGTCGGCGATCAGCATGCCGTAAATGGTAATCTGCTCATTGATATTGGCGATCTGCTCATTGAGCAGGCCGATCTCCTGGTCAATGGCATTTTTCTCGGCAATGAGTTTTTCCATTTCCGACATATTGTCATTGATCTGGTCTCTCAGATTTGCCTTTTCTTCCTTGATTTCATCCTGCTTGCCCTTCAGATCAGAAATCTGACCCTTCAGATCCTCCAGTTTGCCGGAAGTCAGCTTTGCGGCGTTTGCTCTTGCCGGGATCAGCCCGACCAGCAGGGTCAGCAGCATAACCGCCGCCAGAATCCCCGCGAAGAGCGAAACCAATCGTTTCTTATTCTTCATAGGTTCTCCTTAATTTCTCAATGCTTATACATCCATAAACTTCCGGATGGAGGTCCAGCTGCCCACGATACCGACAAACAGGCCAGCGGCCACAAAGGTTGCGACCATGGGAACCAGCAGTTCATCAAAGGGTACGAACTGGAAAAGACGCAGGGTGTCTACCTCTTCGATCTTCAAAACCAGCGCGTCATACATCACCCATTCCAGGGCAAAGGCAATGGCCGCGCCCATCATGCCCAGGGCAAAACCCTCCACTACAAAGGGCAGGCGGATAAAACCGTTGGTTGCGCCCACCATCTTCATAATGGCGATCTCGTCCCGGCGGTCATACATGGCCAGCTTGACGGTATTGGAAATAATCAGCAGGCTGACCACCAACAGCACCGTGATCACCGTCAGTGACGCGATCCGCAGCACATTCTGCAGTGTGATGAAGCCCTCCGCCATCTCAAACTCCGCAGAGATATAAACAACTCCGGGGATCTGCTGGATCTGGCCGTAGGTTTGTTCCATCAAAGCGTTATCTTCCAGGGTGACCACAAACCGGTGGCGCAGGTCCTCGGCAACTACACCGCCGAAGGCAGAGCTGCCGCCCATGTCCTCCACAAAGGCTTCCAGCGCTTCTTCCCGGGAGACATATTTGGCAATCAGTACATTCTCGATCTGATTGATCTTTGTACCGACGCTTCTTGCCTGGGCATCGGGCAGTTCGCTGTCGATATATACCATCAGCTCATTGGTCTTATTCAGATCTTCTACCATCAGATTGACATTATACATCAAAATGGAGAAGCTGCCCACGATCAGCAGACATGCCACCGTAACACACACGGCGGCAAAGGACATAAATCCGTGGAGGAAGATTCCCCGGACACCCTCTTTGATCAAATATCCAAAATTATTGATTCTCATAGCCCTTCGTACCCTTCCATTCCGTCACTGACCACCTGACCGTCGTCAATGGAGATCACACGCTTGGCAAATTGCTCCACCAGGCTGATTTCATGGGTGACCACCAGCACAGTGGTGCCAAGGTTGTTGATCTCCTGCAGCAGAGTCATAATTTCCAAAGACCGGGCAGGGTCCAGGTTGCCGGTAGGCTCGTCGGCAATGATCGTAGAGGGATTATTGACCAGCGCCCGGGCAATGGCCAGACGCTGCTGCTCACCGCCGGACAATTCTGAAGGATGACGGCGGCTCTTGGTATCCAGGCCTACCAGCTCCAGAACATAGGGAACACGCTCACGGATCTCCCGCTCACGGGCGCCGATGGCGCGCATAACGAACGCAACATTATCATACACCGTCTTACTGTCGATCAGACGGAAATCCTGGAACACAACACCTACCGTACGGCGCAGGTAAGGCACTTCCCGGCGGCGGATCCGCTCCAGAGAGTAGCCGTTGACATGCACACTGCCGGAGGTGGGCTTCAGCTCACCGGTGATCAGCTTCAGGATGGTGGATTTGCCGGAGCCGGAGGGGCCTACCAGGAACACGAACTCGCCGTCCTCGATCTGCATGGATACGCCCTGCAGCGCGGTATTTCCCGCTGTATAGGATTTAACCACATCTACAAATTCAATCATAAATCTATTTCTCCATCATCATGCGTGTAACCAAATTGTAACACATTGTAAGTCTGTTGTCAATGGATAAGCATGGAAATTAGCGGTAACCAGCGCACAACAAGGCCGCACAGAACTGTGCGGCCTTGGACGCGGCTTCTTACCTGGAATCCCGGGAAGAAAGATACTTTCTGACCATCAGCGCTACCTTAAATACGATCGCATGGTCAAACTGGCGCAGGTCCAGGCCGGTCAGCTTCTTGATCTTTTCCAGGCGGTAGACCAGGGTGTTTCTGTGTACGAAGAGCTTCCGGGAAGTTTCAGACACATTCAGATTGTTCTCAAAGAACTTGTTGATGGTAAAGAGCGTTTCCTGGTCCAGAGAATCGATAGCACTCTTCTTGAACACCTCGGACAGGAAGATATCACACAATGTAGTAGGCAGCTGATAAATCAGCCGGCCGATACCCAGGTTCTCATAGTTGATGATGCTCTTTTCAGTATCAAACACCTTGCCCACATCAATGGCAGTCTGGGCTTCTTTATAGCAGTCTGCCAGAGAACGCAGATGCTCTGCCACAGTGGCGATGCCGATGACCGTCTTGACAAACAGCTCGCTGCGCAGGGTATCTTCCATGGCCGCGGCCATTTTCTCCAGCTCGCCCTCGGCGGGCAGAGCGCTGAGCTGACGGATCACAGCGATATCCGTTTCATTGATGCTCAGAACAAAGTCCTGCATCTTGTCGGTGAACATACCGGACAGTACATCCACCGTTGCCACATCCACATGACCGATCTGGCGCACCAGGAACACGGCCCGGGGGGCGTCGGTAGCAAAGTGCAGCTCCTTGGCGCGGATATAGATATCACCGGGCAGGATATTGTCCATAATGATATTCTTCACAAATGTGCCGCGGTCGTGCTTTTCTTCATAGAAGATCCGGGCATCATTCAGGGCTATATATGCCATGGCGCAGCAGCTGCGGGCCAGTTCATCATCGCCGGTACAAAAAACGGCATATTCAAAATAGTTGGCGCTGCCATAGATGGCCTTAAAGGTCTTCTGACCGAAGGCAGCCACACCGTCGGAAGCAGAGGAAACCTTCAGCGCGGCATCAGGCCAGCGCTCGCCAACCAGGGAAATATCGGTGCAGGTAATCACGGTACCCTCACTGTCAATCACGCCGAACACACGGTCGGGGATCTCCTTGAGCTGCAGGATCACGCTCTGAAATACACCATTGGACATTTCTCAGACCTCCAAAAAACTTGCATAAAAGCTTATTTCACAAAATTGCACTGTTATTATACACATGCTTTGCGCATTTTGCAAGTACCTTTTGACATTATATCACAAATCAAGACATGTTTTTTGGGTATTTTCCCTATGTTGGCTGTGCTATGCTGCCGTACACTTCCAAATATTACCGTGAATTTGCCATCACTGTTATGCATTTCTATCCATGAGTCCCTGGATTTCCTGCTCCGTCAGTTCCCGGCATTGTCCCAGGGGCAGATCTCCCAGCACCAGACTACCCTCCCGCCGCCGCTGCAGATACTGCACATGCATTCCCCGGCTGGCCATCATCCGGCGCACCTGGTGATACCTGCCTTCACAAACGGTAATCAGGCTTTCTCCCATGCCCAAGGGCTCCAACAGGGCGCTGAGGCACTTTGTGCCGTCACGCAGTTCCAGCCCCTCTTGAAATGCCCTCACATCATCATCGTCAGCCGCGCCTTCATGTCTGGCGTAATAGACCTTCGGTACTTCCATTTTGGGACTGATCAGCCGGTGCAGTAAATCTCCATCATTGGTAAACAACAGCAGGCCCTCAGTCGCTTTATCCAAACGGCCGATGGGTTTTAACTCCATGGCCTTGTAGCGATCGGGCAGCAGTTCCATAACAGTACGCTCCCGGACATCCTCCGTGGCCGTTACGAAGCCGGCAGGCTTATTAAGCATCACTACCACAGTGCGGTAGCCGCCCAGCACTTCCCCATCACAGCAGACCGTCTGCTTTTTGGGATCGATCTTTCGGCTGCTATCACGCTCCACGATGCCATCCACCGTCACCCGGCCGCCTTTCAGAATTGCCTTGACCTGACTGCGGGTGCCGACACCGCTGTCGCACAAGAATTTGTCCAATCGCTCCATGGTTCCTCCGTTCTATCCCTCCCGGCAGGTGCATAGCCTGTAGTGTTGAATCAATAAGGAGGGATTATCATGTTGGTTATGACCGCAAAGGTCGATAAGAAGAAAATCATTCTGGTCCTGGCCGGCGCGGCTGTACTCATCGCCGTGCTGATCATGCTGTTGGGCGGCGGCAGCGAAGCCACGCCCTCTGCAGCGCCGTCCATGAGCACCAACGATGCCCGGGTCAAGTTTCTGACGGACTTCGGGTGGGAAGTGGCTGCTTCACCGGTAGAATCCGGCCAGGTACGGATACCCGAAGCAGGCAACGAATTGTTTGACCGTTACAACGCGCTGCAAAAGAGCCAGGGCTATGACCTGAGCGAATTCGCAGGCAAGACCGTTATGCGCTATGTGTATAAGATCAAAAACTATCCCGGTGCTACTGACCCGGTGTACGCGACGCTTCTGGTTTATAAGGACCAGGTCATCGGCGGCGATGTGACGGACACCTCAGCCAAGGGCGTGATCCGTGGTTTTAAGATGCCGGCTGTCAGTCCGTCCCAGCAATCTACCACACCTTCCACTATTCCCAACGCCGCTTGACTGATAAATGATCGTTTACACAAGCAACTTGCGTTGCTGAATTCAAAATTCAAAATGCAAAATTCAAAATTAAGGTGTCGGCTACGCCGACAATTTAAAATCATTTGCGTCAGCAAATACAACAATTTTGCATTATGCATTTTACATTTTGCATTTGGCCTTTAGGCCGCTAAACGATCATATATACTGTAACACACTTATAGAGACTTGACAAGCAGGGATGCGGCGTGGTATTCTCTAAACAATAAAACTGTATACATCTTCAGGGCAGGGTGTAATTCCCGACCGGCGGTATAGTCCGCGAGCGCAGGTGCGCTGAATCGGTGAGATTCCGATACCGACAGTATAGTCTGGATGGAAGAAGATCTGGTTTCGTATCTCTATGCTCTGAGTGTATGCTCAGAGCTTTTTTATTGGAAGGAGATTCGCATTATGAAAAACCGCCCGGAGTCTGTACGCAAAATGGTTTTAATCGCCATGCTGGCTGCCATTTCCTATCTGATCGTTAGCTACATCCGCATTCCTGTGGTGCTGTTCCTCAAGTACGAACCGAAGGATGTGATCATCACCATCGGCGGTTTTCTCTTGGGCCCTATGGCTTCGTTCATCATTTCTCTGGTGGTATCTCTGGTGGAAATGGTGACCGTCAGCGATACCGGCCCCATCGGCTGTCTGATGAATCTGATCTCCACCTGCAGCTTTGCCTGCACCGCGGCTTTGATTTACAAAGTGAAGCACAATCTCAAGGGCGCTGTGCTGGGACTGCTGACCGGCACTGTTACCATGGTAGCGGTGATGCTTCTCTGGAACTGGCTGATTTCACCGCTGTACATGGGTGTTACCCGGGAAACCGTTGAAAAATTGCTGATTCCCGCTTTCCTACCCTTTAATGCCCTGAAGGCAGGCCTTAACAGCGCCCTGGTGCTGGGTCTTTACAAACCCCTGACCTCCGCCCTGCGGAAAACCCGGCTGATCCCTGAGGCGAAGCACACTTCCGGCAGCGCAAAGCCCGGCATCTACCTGTTTGCCGTGCTGCTGCTTGCTACCTGCATTCTGTTGCTGCTGGTCATGCAGGGAAAAATCTGAAAAAATGCCCGAGATCACTCTCGGGCATTTTCTTTATTCTTCGTGAAACACTTCCGGACCGGTAGGCAGCGCAGGCTGCACCGCGTCCTTTCTGGGAGGCATACCCTCATCTTTCCTGCGGCAGGCAAACACAATAAAGGGCATAGTCACATTCACCAGAATGCTCAGCAGCAAAAACAGCACCTTATAATTGGGGCAGCAGGAGGCGTACAGGTCATACAGGCAGATGTACTGGAACACCGCCGCGGCCACAGCCACACCCCACCAAACCAGGAGCAAACCCACGATCCCCAGAACAGACGAACCAAACTGGCCCAGGAGCTGCGCTTCGGGCATGTACTGCAGTGCCGGGATCTGCATGATCAGATTGGCAAAAACGCCGATATACACGCAGAAAAACACGAACCACAGCACCATCATAGCGATATACAGGCCCAGCAGGACCTTGCGGCGGCTGCGGACCTGTCCCTTGGCTACATAGCGGTACTGGTCAGCAATGCTGCCCAGGAGCCACATATTGGTCACCGGCAGCCAAGCCATCCAGGGATGCTTGATACCCCGGCGCTGAGCAATGGTATACAGGCCCAGAGATTGCAGCACATACATTGCGATGCACAGAGCCATAGCGATCAGATAAAAGGCCATAACCACCGCAATGATGCCCAATGCGGCACTTGCGGCAGCGTTGATATCAGCAGAGAATCCCATAACACTTCCTCCTTTTATTTCTCTGGGAACAGTGTATCACAGGGAATCAAAAAAAGCAACTGCCGCAGCAAATGCCGCGGCAGTTGGAAATTATTTTATCAGCTTGCACACGAGCTGGGTGTAAGCGGCAGGATCTTCGATAGGAAGGTCAGCCATGAGCTGGGCCTGGCAGCATAGAAGCTGGGCATAGTCCTTGGCTTTCAGCGTATCCTCTGTCATAGCCTTCTGCATGGCCTTCACAGCATCGTGATCGGCGTTCAGTTCCAGAATACGGCCTACCGGGAAGGCAAATTCCGGGTTCACCCGTTTCATATACTTCTCCATCTCAAAGCTCATGCCCGCGTCAGGGGTCATGCATACAGGATGGTCACCCAGGTCAGCAGACAGGCGGACTTCTTTCACCTGCCCGCCCAGAGTTTCCTTCACAAAGGCCAGGAATCCCTTTAGCTCCTCAGCCTTTGCTTCCGCCTCCTTCTTTTCCTCCTCGGTCTGCAGTCCCAGATCCTCGGAGCTTGCGTTGCAGAAACGCTTATCCCGGTAGGTCATCAATGCCTGTGGCAGGAATTCGTCCACTTCATCCGTAAAGAGCAGCACATCGTAGCCCTTTTTCCCAAGGGTCTGGACCTGGGGCAGCTTGCTGAGCCGGTCCTTATTCTCACCGGGAACAAAGTAGATCTTCTCCTGGCCCTCAGCCATGGCTTCCACATATTCCTTGAGGGTCACCAGCTTGCCCTGCTTGTTGGACCAGAACAGCAGCAGGTCCTGCACCGCGTCCTTGTTCGCGCCGTAGTTGGCTACCGCGCCATACTTGAGCTGCCGGCCAAAGGCGGCAAAGAAGCTTTCATAGCTTTCCCGGTCATTTTCCAGCATGGAGGTCAGCTCAGATTTGACCTTCTTGGCAATATTTTTGGCAATGACAGTAAGCTGCCGGTCATGCTGCAGCATCTCACGGCTGATATTCAGCGACAGGTCCTGGCTGTCTACCACGCCCTTGACAAAGCTGAAATGCTCCGGCAGCAGGTCCTCACAGTTCTCCATAATCATCACACCGGAGGAATAGAGCTGCAGGCCCAGCTTGGCATCCCGGGTATAATAGTCCATGGGCGCTTTGGCGGGGATATACAGCAGCGCCTTGAAAGACACTGTACCCTCAGCATTAAAATGGACAGTGCGCAGGGGCTTGTTGTAATCGAAGAACTTTTCCCGGTAAAAACTGTGGTACTCCTCCTCGGTCACATCCTTCTTGTTGCGCTGCCACAGGGGGATCATGGTGTTGAGGGTCTCCAGTTCGGTGTAATCCTCATACTCCGGCTTGTCCTCGGAAGAATCCGCCTTCTTGCGGGACTTGGTAACCTCCATACGGATGGGATAGCGGATATAATCGGAATATTTGCGGATCAGGCCGCGGAGCGTATACTCCTCCAGATAACCGGAAACCTCCAGCTCTTCGGTATCCGCTTTCAGTGCCATAATGATATCCGTACCGGCTGTTTCCCGGCTGGCTTCCTGAATGGTATAACCGTCAGCGCCGTCGGACTCCCACTTCCAGGCGGTATCCCCGCCGTATTTTTTAGAGATCACGGTCACCTTGGAAGCCACCATAAAGGCAGAGTAGAAGCCCACACCGAACTGGCCGATGATGTCGATATCCTCGCTCTTTTCCATATTCTGCTTAAAGCTCAGAGAGCCGGACTTGCAGATGGTGCCCAGGTTTTCCTCCAGCTCCTCTTTGGACATACCGATGCCGGTATCCGACACTGTGATGGTACGGTTTTCCTTGTCACAGGTGATGGTGATGGCCATATCCTCCCGATTTAGTCCCACCTTGTCGTCGGTCAAGGCCGTGTAGGCCAGCTTGTCCATGGCATCGCTGGCGTTGGAGATGATCTCCCGCAGGAAGATCTCCCGGTTTGTGTAGATGGAATTGATCATCAGATCCAGCAGCCGTTTGGATTCTGCTTTGAATTGTTTCTTTGCCATATTTAGCACTCCTTTTGTTTGAGTGCTAATATTATACCGCACTTTCGAAAAAATGCAAGTACCTGGAAAAAAAGTTCTTTCTTTATTTACAATTATGTGGTAGACTTAGAATGTAAAATTATGCGCTGCCGGGCCTGGATTTCTACCGGGAGCAGGCGCAGCGGCAAGATATGTGTAAGGAGAATAACATGATTACAGTAAGCAATTTGGGTATGCAGTTTGGCGGCCAGTGGCTGTTCCAGCATGTAGACCTGCAATTTTTGCCCGGCAACTGCTACGGCATCATCGGTGCCAACGGTGCGGGCAAGTCTACCTTCCTGCGCATCCTAACCGGGGAGCTGGACTCCACCACCGGTTCGATCCATGTAGACCCCAACAAGCGTGTTTCCGTTCTGAAGCAGAACCAGAACGCCTATGACGCCTACACAGTCATGGATACCGTCATCATGGGCAACCAGCACCTGTATGACATCATGAAGGAAAAGGATGCCATCTACGAGAAAGAGAACTTTACCGACGAGGACGGTATCCGTGCCTCCGAGCTGGAGGGTGAATTCGCGGAGTTGGGCGGTTGGGAGGCAGAATCCGACGCAAGCCGCCTGCTGCAGGGTCTGGGCATTGGCACAGAGACGCACTACGACATGATGGACACTGTGGACCCCCGTCTGAAGGTGAAGATCCTGCTGGCCCAGGCGCTGTTCGGCAATCCCGACATCGTTATGCTGGACGAACCCACCAACAACCTGGATATTGAAGCCATCAACTGGCTGGAGGACTTCCTGCTGGACTTCCCCGGCATGGTTATCGCCGTTTCCCATGACCGCCACTTCCTGAACACCGTTTCCACCCACACTGTGGATATCGACTACGGCAAGATCAAGATGTATGTGGGCAACTACGACTTCTGGTACGAATCCTCTCAGATGGTTCAGGCCATGATCCGCAACAAGAACAAGCGCAACCAGGAAAAAATCGAGGAGCTGCAGCTCTTCATTCAGCGCTTCTCCGCCAACAAGAGTAAGGCCAAGCAGGCTACTGCCCGCCGCAAGTTGCTGGATAAGCTGACTGTCGAGGAAATGCCCTGCTCCACCCGCCGCTACCCCTTTGTAGGCTTCATGCCCGAGCGGGAGCTGGGCAAGGACATTCTGACGGTCAAGGATGTTTCCGTCACCGTTGACGGCGAGAAGCTGCTGGACAATGTTTACTTCTCCGTAAACCGCACCGACAAGATCGCCTTCGTGGGCGAGAACGAAAAGGCCCAGACCGCTTTAATGCAGATCCTCATGGGCGAGCTGGAGCCGGACGAAGGCTCTATTAAATGGGGCATCTCCACCATCCGCAGCTACCTGCCCAAGGACAACACCGCCTACTTTGAAGGCAACACCATGGAGCTGGTAGACTGGCTGCGCCAGTATTCCGTCAAGAAGGACGATGTGTATCTGCGTGGTTTCCTGGGCCGTATGCTCTTTAGTAATGAGGATGTTTTCAAGCAGGTCCATGTGCTGTCCGGCGGTGAGAAGGTCCGGTGTATGTTGTCTAAGATGATGCTCAGCGGTGCCAATGTGGTGCTGCTGGACCAGCCCACCAACCACCTGGACATGGAATCCATCCAGGCGGTAAACAAGGGTCTGGAAGCCTTCCAGGGCGTTGTGCTGCTGGCCTCCCACGACCACGAGATGCTGCAGTCCACCTGTAACCGTGTAATTGCCTTCCAGCCGGACGGCACGATCATTGATAAGTACGGCACTTACGATGATTACCTTGCCTGGATGGCAGAGCAGAAAGGAAAATAATCATGCAAAAGATTCTTAATATCATCACTGCCAAAATGCAGCAGGCCTTTGTGGACGCTGGGTATGACGCTTCCTTTGGCCGGGTAACGGTATCCAACCGGCCCGACCTGTGCGAATACCAGTGCAACGGCGCCCTGTCTGCCGCCAAGCAGTACAAGTGCGCCCCCATCCAGATCGCCAACGCCGTCGTCGCCAAGCTGGATGCTGCCGACTATGATATGGTCGAAGCGGTGATGCCCGGCTTCATTAACCTGAAGCTCAGCGGTACTTTCCTGCAGAGCTATCTGGAGGCCATGCGTACAGCCCCCGATTTCGGTGTGGAAAAGATCGGCGCTGGCAAGACCATTGTGGTGGACTACGGCGGTGCCAATGTGGCGAAGCCTCTTCATATCGGCCACCTGCGGCCTGCCATCATCGGCGAGGCGCTGAAGCGGCTGCACAGCTATCTGGGCTACAACACCATCGGCGACATCCACCTGGGCGACTGGGGCTTGCAGATGGGTCTGATCATTGCGGAGCTGCAGGAGCGTCAGCCGGAGCTTCCCTATTTTGACCCCGATTTCACTGGCAAATACCCCGCCGAATCCCCCTTCACCCTGTCTGAGCTGGAGGAAATCTACCCCACCGCTTCCGCCAAGAAGAAAGATCCGGTGTTCGCCGAAAAGGCCCACACCGCCACCTTTGAGCTGCAGCAGGGCCGCCGGGGCTACCGGGCCATCTGGGATCACATCATGGGCATTTCCCTTCCCGACCTGCACCGGATCTATGACTGTCTGGATGTCCACTATGAAAAGTGGCTGGGTGAAAGCGATGCCGACCCCTACATTCCCGCCATGGTCGCTGATATGAAGCAAAAGGGTCACGCCGTTCTCAGCGAGGGCGCATGGGTCATTCCCGTTGCCCAAGAGGGCGACAAGAAGGAGATCCCTCCCTGCATCCTGGTCAAGTCCGACGGCAGCGCCATCTACGCCACCACTGACCTGGCTACCATGGTCCAGCGTATGCGCGACTGGAATCCGGATAAGATGCTCTATGTCACCGACAAGCGGCAGAACCTGCATTTTGAGCAGGTGTTCCGGGCTGCCCACAAGTGCGGCATCATCCGTCCCGAAACGGAAATGGAGCATGTGGGTCATGGCACCATGAACGGTGCTGACGGCAAGCCCTTCAAGACCCGTGACGGCGGCGTACTGCGGCTGGAACAGCTTATTAACGACATGACCGACTTTGTCCGCTCCAAGGTCGTAGAAAACAGGATCGTCAGCGATGACGAGGTGGAGGAAACCACCGCCAGGATCGCTCTGGCCGCTCTGAAATACGGCGACCTCTCCAACCAGCCCACTAAGGACTACAACTTTGATCTGGAGCGCTTCGCCGCCTTTGAGGGCAACACCGGTCCTTATATCCTTTACACCATCGTGCGTGTCAAGTCCATCCTCTCCCGGTACGGCGCATGGGAAGAGCTTCCCATCCAGTCCCCTGCCAATGTCTATGCCAAGGATCTGATGCTGGCGGTCACCAAGTTCGGCCCCACCCTGGAGACCGCGCTGAAGTCCTCCGCCCCCAATCTGATCTGCGCTTATATCTACGAGCTGGCAGGCTGCGTCAACAAATTCTACCACGAAACCCGCATCCTTACCGAGGAGGATAAGAACCTGCAGGCAGGTTATATCTCCCTCATTGCCCTGGCAAAGAATATTCTGGAGACCTGTATTGGAATCCTGGGCTTCTCTGCCCCGGAAAAAATGTAAAATTTTTGCCGCCTCCTGTTTGAACCGCCCCTTGTCAAGTATACCAGGAAAATAACTAAAAATATTAGCAAGCAGCTGCTGCCGTTATGGTGGCAGCTGTTTTGCTTAGGCTACGTAACGAGCCTGATATTTCTGGATTCGTTTGTTTACGGGAATAGGATATTGCGCCGGAGCGTTGGATGTCAGCGCCTCAGCACGGACCTCAGCCGGCGTTTTTCCTTTGAATCGTATCTGCGCCCGTTCATTACTGTAAAAGGCCATATAGTCAGCTATAGCATTGCGTAAAGATTGCTCATCGGTGAAAGTATTCAAATAATACATCTCGCTTTTTACAATACCCCAGAAGTTTTCTGTGGGGCCGTTGTCAATACAATGGCCTACTCTGGACATAGATTGCGTCATGCCTTGTTGCTGCAGTTTCTTCTGAAATAGCTTGCTGGTGTACTGGAAGCCTCTGTCACTATGGAATATAGGTTTAGCATCCGGGTTAGCTTGGATTGCTTTCGCAAAGGTATCTAATACCAATTTATTATCATTACGCCGACTAACCACCCATGCAACCGGAGACAGATCATACAAATCCAGAATTGCGCTAAGGTAAAGCTTGTGTACAACAGGACCTTCATACCACTTGAATTCCGTTACATCCGTGGCCCACTTCTCGTTGGGAGCTTTGGAAAAGAAGTCCCGGTTCAGAATATTTTCTGCTGTAGTTTCTGGTGTCGAGGATTGGTATTTCTTTCGCTTTCTACGTATCACAGAATGGATGTTAATTACCTTCATAACTCTGTGTACACGATTCTTGCTGTAATGTTTATTGTTTAAGCGATTGATGTACAGAGTCATCCGGCGATAACCCAGAATGTGGTTGAATCGATCGTCATACTCCTGTATTAGCCGAGCAAGGAGAACATTCTCCCGTTCTGCTTCCGGAACTTCGCGATGCAGCCACTTATAATAGGCAGCTCTGGGGATACCCAATTGTTGGCACATCCAACGGATGCTCCAACACTTATTCTCATAGAAATACTGAATTGCCAGGTACTTGGATTCGAATCTGACTTTTCCAAGCCTCACATCCCTTCTAATTCCCTTACTTTTTTTAGCAGCTCACACAACATATCCCTTTCTTCAAGCTGCCGCTTCAAGCGTTTGTTCTCACGACGAAGACGTTCCAGTTCATCCACTTCATCGTTGCTCTTATGGTGACCACGCTTGTCTTCCAGTCCGCACTCGCCGTTTTCACGGTACTTCTTAACCCAGGAATACACTTGACTGTAAGAGACATCATATCTGGATGCTGTGCCTTTGTAATCATTATTATGACTAATGCAATACGCAACAATTTCTTTGCGTTCTTCCAACGTAGTCTTTCTGCGTGCTTCTGCCATATAGACCTCCCGTTTCGGTTCGTAATCTTTGAGTTCCATATTGGCATTATAACATTTAATCCAATGTCGGAGAAGAGACCTTGAGGAAATATTATATTTTGCGACAATACTGTTCACAGTCTCACAACCGGACAGCACCTCTTCTATACACTTTATTTTGAATGCTCGACTATAGGTCTTGTTTCCTTTTTTGATGCTAAAACATTCTTCACCATGCTCTAAATATCGGTGAACCCAATCACGCAGAGTTGTTTCTCCTATGCCGTATTCTTTTGCTATCACTGCATATGATCCTGCTCCGGACAGATATTTCTGTATAATTTCTATTCGCCACTGTATGCTGCACTCTGATTTGGACATAGAAAATCCCCCTAAAATAGACTTTGGATATTTCCATGGTCTACTTTAGGGGGATCATATCAGTTGGGAGGCGGCAATTTTTTATTGATAGGCTGCGGAGTTCTGGGTCTTATACAGATTGGCGTAAATGCCGCCGGTATTCACCAGTTCTTCGTGGGTGCCGGCTTCGGTAATCACACCGTCGGCAATGGAAATGATCCGGCCTGCGTTGCGGATGGTAGACAGCCGGTGGGCAATGATCAAGGTGGTACGGCCCTCCGCCAGGGCATCGAAGGCCCGCTGGATCTTGGCTTCCGTTACGGAGTCCAGAGCGGAGGTAGCTTCGTCCAGAATCAGGATGGGCGGATTCTTTAGGAATATCCTCGCAATGGCCACACGCTGCTTCTGTCCGCCGGACAGGAGCGTTCCCCGTTCGCCCACATAGGTATCAAAGCCATTGGGCATGGCCAGAATATCATCCAGTATCTCCGCTTTCCGGGCAGCCTCCATCACCTCTTCCTTGGTTGCGTCGGGCCTGCCGTAGCGGATATTCTCAAAGATGGTATCGGCAAAGAGGAACACATCCTGCTGCACGATACCGATGCTCTCATGGATGGAGCGCTGGGTCACATCCCGGATATCCAGTCCGTCAATGGAGATCGCACCATTGGAAACATCATAAAACCGGGGGATCAGCTGGCACAGGGTACTCTTACCGCCGCCGGAGGGTCCTACAATGGCCACCGTCTCACCGGGCTTTATGTGCAGGGAAACATTGTGCAGCACATCCAGGTCGCCGTCATAGGCAAAGGAAACATCCTCCACCTTGATCTCGCCCTTAACATTCTTAAGCTGTGCCGCCCCGGGCTTGTCCTGAATGGACGGCTCGGTGCGCATGATGCCTACAAAGCGGTTGAGTCCGGCGAAGCCGTTGGCAAACATTTCAGAAAAGCCAGAGAGCTTGCGCATAGGGCCAACAAAGGAGGAAATGTACAATGTAAAGGTCAGCAGGTCCCGGTAGTCCATTTCCTCTCGCATGACGAAATAGCCGCCCACACCGATGACCACCACATTCAGGCTGCACAGGAAGAATTCCACGGAGCTGTGGAAACGGCCCATGGCCTTATGGAAGCCCCGGCCGGAGAGCTTAAACTGGGCATTGGCCGCGTCAAAGCGGGCATTCTCCACATCCTCATTGGCAAAGGCCTTGGCAGTGCGGATGCCGGACAGGCTGCTTTCGATCTCTGTGTTAATATGGGCGGTTTTCTGCTTGCGGACAGCCGAGGCCTTGCCCATACTGCGCCGCATGGTCATGACCACCGCCAGAAACACGGGAATCATCAGCGCCACCACCACTGCCAGTTCCCAGCGAATGGTGATCATCACCACCAACGCGCCGATGATGGTAAGTATAGAAGTCACCAGATCCTCCGGGCCGTGGTGGGCAAGCTCCGTCAGCTCAAACAGGTCAGAGGTCAGCCGGCCCATAAGCTGGCCGGTACGGTTGCGGTCGTAGAAATCAAAGCTCAGCTCCTGCATATGCCGGAACAGGTCCCGGCGGATATCCGCCTCCACCCGGATGCCGAAGGTGTGACCGTAATAGGCCACGATGAAATTCAGCACCGAACGCAGCACATAGCACACGATCACCACGCCCATAACAATGAAGAATGTACGGTACAGTTGGTTGGGCAGCATATCGTAAAGGGCGCTTCTGGTCACCAGCGGAAACATCAGGTCGATACCGGCAATGGCCAGTGCGCAGAGCATATCAATGGCAAACAGGCCCTTGTGATTCTTGAAATAGCTGAGAAAAATCACCAGGGGGCGCTTTTTCTGGAATTCTTTTGTGGTCATAGCAGTTCCTCCTAAATTCTATCCCCATTATACTCCTTTTTTCGAATGTTGCAAGCGCAACCTGCATTATTTACATATTTCTGTAAATGATCGTTTAGCGGCCCAAGGCCGAATGCAAAATGTAAAATGCATAATGCAAAATGATAGTATTTGCTAACGCAAATGATTTTAAATAGTCGGCGTAGCCGACACCTTAATTTTGAATTTTGAATTCAGCAACGCAAGTTGCGCGTGGAAACGGTCATTTATGATACCTGTAGACTTTGGCGGAATATCTGCTATACTTATGAAAAGGAGTTGATACCATGGAGATTCTGTATTCTGACCGTTCCATCGCCGTTTGCGTAAAACCGGTGGGCCTGGATTCTGAACAGGAAATGCCCAAAGCCCTCCGGGAAGCCTTGGGCGGCGATATTTTCCCTCTGCACCGGCTGGATAAAAATGTGGGCGGCGTGATGGTATACGCCCGTACCAAGGCGGCCGCCGCCCAGTTCTCCCGGCTGATCCAGGAAGGATTGCTGGTCAAGGAATATGTAGCACTGGTACACGGTACGCCGCCCCAGGCCGGTGACTGGCAGGATCTTTTATGGAAGGACTGCCAGAAAAACAAGGTCTTTGTGGTAAAGCGGGAGCGCAAGGGCGTCAAGGCCGCCCGGCTGGAATACACCCGGCTGACGGATACTGACCCGGCGCTGGTACGCATTCGCCTGCACACCGGAAGATCGCACCAGATCCGGGTGCAGTTTGCTTCCCGGGGCTTTCCACTGGTGGGCGATCATAAGTACGGCTCCCGGGACGAAGCTATCGCCCCTATGCTGTTTTCCTGCCGTATCACTTTTCCCTACCAAGGCAAGGAAATGGGTTTTGAAACATTTCCCTCCTGGGCGCAATAGGGCACTGCCGTCATCTTGCACAAAAAGTGGTTTCCATTTTTTAACAGCTTCATACTTATTTAATAAGTCTCGTATATTTTCCTTAATACAGTATTGCTATAATCAAAGTGTAACCAGTATCTTTTTCATTTTCCTACCTCTCTACCATAAAAAGCACCGGTGCCATCTGGTCAATGGCACCGGCGCCTTTTTGTCGGGGGGTATACGCATTTCACCAGCTCTGCCGGGGCGTACAAAACAATTTTACTGGTTCGGTTCAGTTCCAGAATCAGATCCCTTTTTTATAGTAATACATTCCAATCCTTCCGCCAAAGCGTTATTGCTTAAAACGGCATATCAGAACAGGATCTCTTTTCCGGTTTCGGCGGATTCATAGATCGCATTCACGATGCGAATGATCTGGGTTCCCTGGCTGGCATTGGAAATGCACTCTGCCTCACCTTTGCAGCAGCTGATAAAATGCGCGATCTCATCTTCGAAGTGCTTTCCGGTGTCCGCAATCTGCGGTTGCGATTCTACAAAGAAGTTATCTTCATCCACTGTGAGGAATCTTAAGGTGTTCCCTTCACAGGAAACGCCGCTCTTGTCACCCAGGATCTCAAATATGGTATCACTGTTAGGCGTATTGGCAATGTGCGCTCCCTTGATAAACAGGTTTTTACCGCCTTCAAAGGTAATATAGCCGGTAGCAAAACTCTCAATGGTTCTCGGAATTGCTTGGTTATCCACAGCTACATAGGTATCCTTTTGTCCGCGGATCCGCTCAGGCAGGTCCTTGTTGACATCTGTAATAAAGCCTCTGACACTTTTTACCTTGGGATAGCCCATGAGCCAAAGCATCAGATCCAGCTGGTGGATCGCCGCGTCCATCAACATTCCTCCACCGGCTTTTGTCTTATCCCGGAACCAGCCTCCGATCCTACTGCAGATATTCATTCTGGATGCCTCCGCATAGTATATCTCACCCATACGGCCGGAATCAACCTATTCCTTTAAGTATTTGCTGTTCTGCATAAACCGAACAACGAAACCGTACATCAGCACTTTTCCGTGAAGCTCCGCAAGTTTCTCATTTTCAAGCGCTTCTTCATAGGTCAGTGCCGGCGGTTTTTCGCAAAGCACATGCTTTCCGGCAGCCAGAGCCTCACCAACGATCTTTCCGTGGGTAAATGTAGGCGTAATGATACTTACCGCGCCAATGGTAGGATCATTCAAAACTTCATGGTAGTCTGCAAAACTCTACCGATATTGTATGCATCCGCAATCAGATGGGCACGGGTTTGCTTCAAATCACAGATTGCGGTGACTGTAACATCAGGAAGCGCAGCGTATGCTTTGAGATGGGGTGTTACAATGGACCTGGCTCCAATAATCGCAATATTCATTTTTCTTTTATTATTTTTCCTCACCGTGTGTTTCCTGATACCATTCTTCGAAAACTTCAATGTTTTCTCCCAATTCATCCTTATCTCTCTGGAAGATACCAAATGCAGCCATATCGTTCGGCTTAAGTGCCGAGAATACTGTATCATAGGAATTCTTGATCAATGCGCGAATCTGCTCCGGTGTCTTATTTAAGAACATCTGACCGCCGGCAAAGATCTTGAAAGCGATCACAGGCTTATCAACATTCTGCAGGGCAGACAACATGATCTCGCGGTCACCCGGGTAGAACACAAGATCCGCCTTGGTTTTGCCGGTGATGAAACCGCTCTGCTCACCTTCCCTGTTTCTGCGGGCATTGTACATGCATGCCAGATAGAAATCCGCACCCCAGCCTTCTCTCTCACAGGTTTCAATAACATCAGGCCGATGGGTGCCTACGCCAACAGGAACACCCAGGCTGCGGTAGCGCTCAATCGTCTCCACGATCTCCTTGGTACGTCCGGTTTCAAAACGGAAGTCTGTTGTTGTGCCCTGGTGATAAATACCGATGGTATTTTTCAGCTCCCCGATGTTGTTCAAATTAACACTTTCCAACACTGCTCCGGTCGGTTGGAAGATCCATTGCATTTTACCGCCCGCCCGCTCGTACTCTCCAAGCAGTCGAACGATAAAGGGGTCGGACAGGGGCAGCATCGTGTTGATACCACACTCTTCAATATAGAACAGTGTGTCAAGAATTGTACTGGCGGTGTAGTATTTAATCATTTCTGAACATGGTGTCTTATCTACAATGTAAGAATGTCCAGTCATCGGATTGTCGCCAACAATCAATTTTGTAACTTCCTTGCCAAAAAACTGAACTTTATTCATATATTTTTCCTCCATTTATGTAATCGGTTTGTGCAATTTGCTTCCATGCACCATTAGCATTATAACCGAAAGGAACACACCGATACAAGAAAGCGCTTTAACTGAACCGGAAAATTCTTTTGATAATCTGTCAGAATCCGGTGTCCGGTCACCGCACCTGGTACTTTCCAGTTTGATATAGCCTGCAAAATACTGGGCGGTATTTCGCTGAGAGCAAACGGAATCCCCTCCGGACAGCATTCCGGAGGGGATCAGACTATGGATTTTCGAAACTGGCTGGGCGACTGGCCTACAACACGCCGGAAGGTATTGTTGAATGTCCTGACATTGTCAAACCCACATTGGGCGGCAACATCCGCAACCGTCAGCCGTGTAGATCCGAGCAGATCTGCCGCTTTGTTGATTCGGATGTTATCCAGATAAGTCTTGAAATTGAGACCTATCTTACTGACAAAGAGTGTGGAAACATAAGTAGGGGTATATCCAATGGCAGTTGCGACCTCTGCCAGCGTGATCGGTTCGGCATAGTGGGATGCGATGTATTCCAGCGCCGACTGGAGCTGTTGAAGGCGGATATAATTTTTATCGTCTTTGGAGGAAACATCCTCAAAGTGTCGAAGCAGAATACTGTACAGCCGCAGAATTCCAGCTCGCATGAATGTTTCAAAAAGAGATTCCCGCCTTGAATCCTCCTGAAATATTTCTTCAAGCAAACGGGCAATTTCCCTATCTATACCTGCCTGCTGCTGTTCCCGGGCAGAGATAAACCGCTTAGGGAAACTGGCTTCCGGTGTAAAACGGTAAAAAATTGTAGGATCAAAGGTCACCACGTAGAGCTGCCCTTCCGTATCACCCTCGATGGCATGGATCTCACCACTACGGACAACCACCAAATCTCCGGCCTCGCAAGGCATTCGTTGTCCGCTGGATCTGATCTGACATTTTCCCTCTACAACATATATCATTTCCACCCGCTGATGCCAGTGATCAATTCCCCGTCCGTAACCGGAAGCTTTGCTTTTTCTGATAGTCACGGCATAGGGTATCTTTTCGTGATAGATCAAAGCCGGATACACCTCCTCCTCTAACTTTGTAATAATACCACAAAAGGTGCTTGATTGCAACCATAACTGGAGTTAATAATGCCGGCACCGAAGCGGTGCCGGTATAACACCCGCTTCCTTATGATTACAGGCATCTTATCCCGTGTTCTCCCACAATATGTTTTGCCGTTTCGATCTCCATATCCTCTTTTCGCTCCGGCAGCGCGTTTTTCATATCCAGCGCCTCATATTTAGAACCAGCGTAATTGTGATATGGCAGTACTCTTACCGTAACCACATTCTGTAATTCCTTCAAAAACACAAATATTTTTCCGATTTGATCATCGTTATATCCGGGGACATACGGAATGCGGATCTCGATCTTCCCACCATGGGCATCAATATATTTCAAATGAGCCAGAATCACCTTGTTTGAATGCCCCTTTCTTTTATTTCCCGCAGAAGCGCGGCGCAATACTCCGCCTGCATCAGGCACTCTCCCCCGGAAAGGGTAACGCCGCCGCCGGAAGTATCATAAAAATCCTTATCCTCCAGAAGGATGGGAAGCAACTGCGCCACTGTCATCTCTTTTCCGTAATGCTTCAGCGCGCCGCCCAGGCATACCGCTTCACACCTGCCGCACCCAACATATTTTTCTCTTTGTATAGATATGCTTTCCTTCGCAGAGGCTGTGGGCTTCTGTCGGGCAAACGCCAACACACGCACCACAGGAAACACATTTCGCTTCATAATACGCCAGCTGCGGTTCAGACCGGATCCCCTCCGGATTATGGTACCATACACAGGCCAAGGGACAGCCTTTCAAAAATACCATTGTCCGTATTCCATCACCGTCATGGACCGCAAACCCCTTGATCTCAAATACGATTCCCGCCAGGTCAGTATTCACTTTTTCCAACACGATCCCCTCCTGATCCCCACATATGGATACGCTGCCCTACACTTATAAAGCCACATTTTTCGCCTGGCGGATAAACGCGTCCTGTTCCGCTCTGGATAAATTGATAAAGTAGGCGTTCCAGCCACAAACCCGCACCTGCAGGTTTTTGTATTTTTCCGGATCTTTCTGCGCCTTTTTCAAATCATCCGCCAAGAATACATTCCCATGCATGGCAAATCATCCCTTTTTGAAATAAGTCATCAGAATGCAGTAAAACGCGTCAAGTCCGTCCTCCCCGGAAACAGCGGAGGGGTGCAGCACCACATCGAGAACCGAACCGGTAGAGAATTTAGAATGATCCATTTGCGTCACGGAGTTGATCAGCCCGGTGATGCCGTTTCTGTCCATACCCGGCACAGCGCAAAGATTCTTGGACAAAGGCTCTCCCGCCAGTCTTCCATCCGGCGTCGCCATGGTTTTCGGTCCGGTGACGAAGCAGAAATCAGTAGAAAACAGAGCCGCTTTGAACACGCCGCCTCTGCCGTTTGGCCGGTTGTTCACCAGGCCTGCCACGAAATCGCTCATTTCCACCGCGATCGCATCCGCCGCCGGATAATTGTTACCGTATTTCTCCGGAAGGTTCTTGGCAATCGCCCGCAATTTATCCCGTCCGGTCCAGTTGGCTTTCAGAATCTCCCCCAGCGCGTCGAAGAAAAGTCTTTTCTCCTCAAACACCAGCTTTTTCACCGCACAGACCGCATCCGTCAGCGACGCGATCGAGTAGAAATACATGGAACTGTTGTTATACTTCGCTCCACCCTCGTAGACATCCACGCCGGTTTCTACGCCGTGGTCATACTGACAGGAGAGGATCGGGTCCGGGTTGATCTCACCGTAATGCTTTTCCAACTCCACGATATAATTTACCGCCCGGTCTGTCAGGAAACGGATCTGCTGCTTAACCGCCTCTGCAAAGCCTTCATAGGAAGTAATCTTCCCAGTCTGGATGCCGCAGGACTCTCCGCTCCCCAGATCGATTCCGTTGGTAAACACAAGCTCGACAGCCTTGGCAAGATTGACACCGCCGTTTCCTGTACAGCCAATTTCTACACCCCACACCGCAGGCTCATAACAGCCGATGGGGACATAGTCTCTGGCATCCTGCTCTGTAATTCCCACATCCATCAGACTTTTGATGCCGATCCGGTCATTCGCAAACACGAAACTGGAATTGCCCCCTGGGGGGGAACGCTTCCTCAAAGACATTTGGATTATCTCGCTTTTTGACGATTAGCGGTTTTTTGACACTCTGGGCACCTCCACCGGCTATGCCGGTGGAGGTGCCCTAATCAACAAAGAAAACGACAACTTTCTGCCGAAAGCTGTCGTTTCTTTTGTATTCACTATATAAAAATGCAACTCTTAATCTCGATTAAGGCAATAAACTTATCAAACATTTTCCAAGTGCTTTTCCCATTCGATCTCAACTACAATAGGTTCATTTTCCAACTCATCAATATTTATCCCATGGATGTTAAGACATTTTTTGTCAAAGCAATCGCTGTTAGCCGCAAATGCTTCGGGAAGATACTCAATGTCATACGGCAGTTGCTTTCCTGTATTCATTAATCGAACGGATTTGGGAACAGAAGGATAATTTCTCAGCGCAATCGCTTCCGATATCAATCCTTTGTAAAAATGAAGATATGTTTTCCCGTTTTTGCAGTTACAGATTACATCCTTAGCAGACATACGGTAATCAAAGCTATCAATATCCGCACTCTCCAAACAACCCTCCATACGGTTATACCACGCGCCAACAGCCAACAGCTTTCTTTTGTAAGCATCTGTAATCTCACCGTTTTCATTCGGACCAATGTTCAGAAGATAGCTCGCTCCCATTGACATATATCTATCAATAGCTGAGCAAAGATAGCGGGTTGAATAAAAGTCTTCATTTTTGCGGTATCCCCAACTTTGCTGTCCAACAGAGTTACAAGCTTCTGTCATACGAGTGAAAAACGGCGACGAAATTTGCTGATACTCGCGCTCGGGTGTTGAGAAGTCACCTTCCCCCCACCCCCTGTCGTTGATGAAAATACCCGGTTGCAGACTTCTAATAAGCTCATTCATCGAGGGATCCTGAATTTTCGGAGGGATATCCCAGAAAAATGTATAGATTTTTCCGTATTCTGTCAAAAGCTCAGTAATTTGAGCCTTTATGTATTCCCGATATTTTTCGGTGTCGACTAATTCCATGTTTTTTGCTTTCCATTGATGTGTGGATAATGGATTATATCCATAAGGGTGATGCCAGTCCGGATTGCTATAGTAAATAGACAGAAGTATTCCGTGTCGCTCGCAAGCCTCTGCAAGCATCTTTAAGACATCCTTATGGTACGGAGTATTCATAATGCTGTAATCCGTTTGTTTTGTATCCCACATACAAAATCCGTCGTGATGCTTTGCCGTAAAACAAATATACTTCATGCCGGCATTCTTAGCCAACAAAACCCACTCATCCGGATCAAAAGCAGTGGGATTAAATTTGTACATAAGTGCTTCATATTCAGAATGGTCGATATTCAACCGTGCTAACGCTTGCTCATGGAAGCCTGTCATAGAATACACACCCCAATGAATGAACATTCCTAATTTGTTTTCGTGAGTAATCATAAAATCCTCCTGCTTATTCCCGCATCTATGTGTTGATGCAAGTAATTAAAATTTTCTTATGGTTATTATAGCATAAAGTAACACTGTTTTCAATATTAAAAACGGTGCTGTATGTGTCAAGTAAATATTGTCAAGAAACTCATTGGAGAAATTTTATGTTTTGTGTTAAGACAGTGAGCAGGTCGCCAGTGCGGTAACGGCATACAAGGAGAAAAGAGTATGCTTGGCCTGACATAGTCGCAACAAAAGAACTATGTCAGAGATTATGGTTGCTAATTAACTCTGTCAAAAAGCCACGAATCCAATTTGGAGCATCGGATATATGCAAAGCAAACACGCCATTCGTAGTCTTTTCCTTCTCTTTTTGAGATTCTACTTGAACTGTATACAGGAGGATCTGCGGATTTGGAGCTACAGTTCGGCGCTGCCGGAAGTTCCGCAAACAGGTTTTCAAACCCTACGGTGTGCCGTTGACACAGTAGCATTACCAAATTGTTGACACCTTTTTCGCTCCAGCAGGCCCGGCGTCCTTTCATCCGGTTACCGATGAGAGTAAAACACTTCTTTCCATCCTTCCAAGCCTGGCGTGGTGGATCACACACGGCTTCCGTGTTTCCGGAATGGGAATACCTCTGTCATAATAACCTAAGAGAGAATCCCTGTTCTCGGTATAATAGGTCTACAGCTCCTTCAGCCTTGCAATCTCAGCGGAATCCGTTACGGAATTTATCTGTGCATCCAGGCAGTCTAACAGCAAATCGATATTCTTGCTGTACAGCAGGCTGCGCAACAATGTTGCAAATTGGGAATCTCTTACTCATTCGGTTATTTTCTTGTTTCAGTGAAAACAATCCAGTGCATCGATGCATTCCCCGCTGTTCTGCTGCCGAATCCACTGTGCTCCGTCGCCATTATATACTCGCAGTTCTATTTCGTCCACATCAAACCGGCTTGCCACAAGACCCTCTTTGTTCTTGCGAAACTCTCTGACATTTTTAAAGCTGGCATATGTAACCTTGTTATCCAACACTCTGCGCTTACCGGATTTGGTTTGGAGTCATTGCACCCCATCGTATGCATGCCAACCTTCATTTCTTTTGCAGTACCGTATTTCTCCCGAGATTCACCTTGAAACTTGAGCCATATACCGTCAGTTTCTTCGTACAGAAGCTTTGTCACAAGGGCACCGGCACCCTTGTGACGCTGTGCAAGCTCTATGTGCCGCATAGTCAGCGCCGCTTGAGACTCGCTCAGCACAATGGGCTATTCTGTACCGGTGCAGGTTTCCTTCACGGATGGTGCATGCCGATACATTCAGACCGGCAGCAAAACCACCGCAGGCAAAGCCCACATGATCTCAATGCCGTATGTACTAAGACCGGTTATCGAAAAGGTGCGTTCCGGACAGATGGACCAATATCCCAAAAAGCAATCATAACCACCGGCCGTGCCGGTGGTATGCACAGGCCCCCTTAGGGCCTTTTACCAGCCGAGCCTATAGGCTCATCGAATTTTCTTTCGCTTGCATAAGATGCCCTACCGCTATTTTGATATGCTACCCCCATAAGAGACAGTGAAAAAGAAAAACTGTCTTTTATGGGGGTGATTCTATGTCAAGAAGAGAGAAGATTAAAGCTGAGGATAAGATACGGATAGCAAAAGCATATGTACAAGGGAGGATTGGTGTATGCGAGGCGGCCAAACAAATAGGAGTTCATCATACTGTAATAGAAGACTGGATACGGCTGTACGAAACAGAGGGCGTGCAAGCATTTCTACCGAGAAGAAATAACCAGAGATACGACCCAATATTGAAAGAGGCTGCTGTCAAGGAATATCTTTCCGGCAAGGGTAGCATAAGATCAATCTGTAAAAAATACAAAATTCGTGATACGAAGCAGCTCAGAACTTGGATTAAGGTGTATAATGGTCATAAAGACTTCAAGAAACAGACAGGAGGAAGCCGAATGACCAAAGGAAGAGAAACCACCCAAGCTGAGAGGATTGCTGTTGCAAAAGCGTGCATAGCTAACAGCAAGAACTACGGAGAGGTGGCGATCCAGTTTAATATCAGCTACCAGCAAGCCAGGAGCTGGTCCCTCAAGTACATAGAAGGCGGAGAAGCAGCCTTGGAGGACCGGCGTGGCCAGCGGAAG
>JAZKYA010000077.1:0-12185 GCA_045611945.1 Faecousia sp.
CAGATCTGGGACATAGCAAGAGTTATATTCAAAGCATTTCTTCCGGTAAATCTCTCCCTTCTTTTTCTGAATTCTTATACATCTGCGAATATCTTGGCGTAACACCAGTTGAATTTTTTGACGCAGGCATAGAGGATCCCCAATCTATCTGCAAGTTAAGGGATCTTGCAAAGCAGCTTTCTCCGGAGGATCTTGCTGCATTGCTCAATATGGCAGAGCGTTTGGCTGATAAATAAACCGTGCTCTGTTTACCATGTTCTATTTCTCTAAGCGGTCTATGTCAATATCAAGATGCTCCTGCAGTGTCCTCCTGTAGTACCCGGTATTTACACTATCATCAATGTAACCCGGAATCACATAGGGAAGGAACTGATCCGCAAGCCGAAAGCCAAAGTAATGCGAGATCTTGTACCCGGAGGTCTGAAGATAACTGTAGAATCCGGTTATATCCTCTGTTAAATCCAGTTTGTCTCTGTATTTCTCCCGCAGCACCTCATAGAAGGCATTAATTGTGTCTCGGGCTTTCTTCGCCATTGGCAGCATTCCAAGACGCCTTTCTCGGTGCAATTCCTCATAATCACCTCGCAGCATCATAGCGTTGATGGGCGCATGGAAGATATCCATGTTAAGCTGGAATCCCTGCCAGCCAATATAGATGATCTCGGAAGCAAATTCCTCTTCCTTCGCTGACAGGAATTCGCCAACAGACGGCGTAATGCTGTCTCCAAACTCTTTCTCCAAATTAGAAGCTGCTGCCAAATACTTTACTTCGGCATCAAGGAACTCCGGATCAATTGTTCTGAGTGTATCACGGATTTCTGTCATGATTGTTTTGGGATCCGTTAACTGCCCCAATATGGTTTGAACAGTTTTCATTATGTATCGTCCTTTCTACAGATGGGCCTATCTTTCTTTTTGCCCCGGACGCAATCGGAAAGATGGTGTAAAGGTTATCTGCGAGACGATAATAGCATGTTGACTTTGTCATAATCCCACGAAATTTGTTGAAAAGAATGAAAACTTCGGTTTTAAGAAAAATGCAGCGGCCAGAAAAACCGCTGCATAATAACCATATTATGTATCGCTCTGAGAAAACGCCCGAAGTGCTCTTAATATGCGTTTCTGCATTTCGGGTGATAAGGGTGCTGCCGCCGCAGAAAACTCACTGGCAAGGGAATCTATTGATTTGTTCAAAAGGTCCTGCAACAAATAGTCTGCCGACACGCCAGTCGTATTTGCTATAATGATAAAGGTGTCTATGCGGGGTGTTTTGATGCCTCTTTCAATCGCACCAATATGTTTTGCCGTACATCCGACCGCCTCAGCCAGCTCTTCCTGTGTAATTTGTGCAGCTTCTCTTGCTGTTTTTATCCGTTTCCCAATCATTGTAAGATCCATTTGCTGTCCCCCTTTCAATTACTAGGGCTGATTTATGTGGGTCTGTAATGAACACCCCAAAATGCGACACAGATTTTCGTAAATTACAAATATTTTCAAGGGAGATTCCCAAAATGAACGCACGGTATAGCAAAGAAATAGATCGTCTGTACCTACAAATGTATTCCATGCTATTTGAATATGCCCGAAGCTCTCTGTCCAGTGACGCTCTGGCAGAAGAGGCAGTGCAGGATACGTTCATCATCGCCTGTCAGAAACCGGAGGCATTATGCGAAAGCACCAACCCGGAGGGCTGGCTGGTCAACACGCTCAAAAATGTTCTTTCCAATACAAAGCGAAGCCAGAACATCGCACGGCGAATTTTGCTGGAATACTTCGCCTCCAACATCAACGATATTTCCGTATCCGACGACCGGATCGGTGTTGAGATCATGTATAATGATATTTCCGATTCAGAAGAGTTCAAGCTTCTGAAAGAGGTCGCTTTGGATGGCCTGTCTTATTTGGAAATGGCCCAGCTTAGGGGTATCACCGTTGGTACTTGCAGAAAGCGAGTAGAACGAGCCAAGAAAGCTTTACAGAAAAAGATTCAATTATAATGTCGTAAAAAGACTATTTTATTACATATACCCTCGAAAGGAGGAACAAAAATGCCCAATATGCAAGACCGCAAGACCGAACGGTTCAGCCGGTTTGATGCCATGAGCACGGAAGCGCTGCAGGCATTTCTGCGGAAGGATGCTTCAAAACCGATGGGCGAAGAATCCGACACAGAAGAAATTTTCTATGTGATGGAGGTGCTTGCCAAACGAAGAAAAGAACAAAACGGAGGAACGCCCCCAGTGGAAGCACTGGAATCCTTCAAGCAAAACTACCACACAGAAAATGAAACTTCTTACATTTCTGAGAGCGCTCCTGTTGTCCGCAAGCGGGGCAACAGTGGACGTTGGAAACGGGGCCTTGTAGCAGCTGTGGCAGCGATCTTTATTCTTGCGATCGGTAATTCTATCACCGCAAGTGCTTTGGACTTTAATTTGTTTGCAATCATCGCAAAATGGACGCAGGAAACGTTCCATTTTGGATATGCTGGACAACCACAAGATACGGGCGCGCCTAGTCCAGACTTTTCCCATCCTTGCGCTTCCCTTCAAGAAGCTCTGGACAATTATGAGGTTGAATATTCGCTTGTCCCAACATGGATGCCATCAGGTTTCACAGAAGGTGATGTTCGCACCACCGAATCTCCTGTGCAGCGAATGTTTTCTGCTAAATACGATTCGCAAAATGGAACTATAAGGATTCGGATTGCTGATTACCTTGATTCACGTCCTGCACAAATCGAACAAAGTGACGATCTAATCGAAGTCTATACTGTAAATAGTATCGATTATTTTATTTTTAACAACCACGACCAAATTAAGGCAGTATGGATAAATGAGAACTTCGAATGCTACATAATTGGCCCCATCACAATCTCGGAAATCAAGGACATTATTGATTCCATTGAGAAAGGATGAGTCTATTGAAATCCCATAATTCCCTAGTTTTTAAACTTATAGTCCTTCTATTGGTTGTTGCATTAGTAAGCCCCATTCAAGCATTAGGCGCTGAAGCAGATCCTATTATGCCATTCGCCAGTTACTATCTAGATGCATATAACACATATATTTGCCGAGTTAGCGGTGGTATCCAAATCTGGTATGAAGTAATGGGTACCGATGACATGGATGAAATCGGTGTGCTATCTATTATTCTTTATGAATCCAGCGATAACACAAACTGGACACGCATAAAAACCTTCTCCCACGAGAACTACAGTTCTATGCTTGCTGAAGACGATTGGTACCATGCTTCCTATGTGTCCTATGCGGGGAGTGCAAGTAAGTACTATAAAGCCTATGTCTGCATTTGGGCCGGAAAGAACGGTAGCGGTGATACCCGCTATATGTGGGCCACTATGGTGTAACCCATGCACCAAGGAAACATTTGAGCCTCGGGAGTACCCGAGGCTCTTTTGTCATATAACCGGCTATTTGAGGCATCAAAATGCCCTCCATTGCTTAATTGGACATACTTCTGGATATGGGTTGGTTTTTCTTTTTTGCGAATTGGTGTCCGTGACCTCCACCACAGCGGTGGGCCGGTTGGCGCTGTAACGGCTCAGGCCGTCAGACTCGTTGATCCGGGTATCACTGGTAAAGATATGGGCGCAGCCATCCTCCCCGCAGAGCACAGCCCGCTTGGAGAACACTGCCAGACCGTAAAGACTGGCAGGCCGGCAGTTGCCCACAGTGGCATCGGCCAGCACACGGTAGTAGAATGTAACATCGATACAGTAGTGGTTGCGGTCGAAGGCCACCGGCTCGACGGGGGTCTTTTAAGGTTGGAAAATTTCCGCCGCCGTTTCCACCGCTTCCGTCATCATTCCCACCATTATCATCTTCATCATCGTCTTCTTCAAAGCTGATGGATTTTTGCATTTCGCCGTTCTCCATCTTCATCGGGAAATGGAATCCGATTGACTTAATCCATTTGCCTTTCTTTCGTTCTTCCTTTGTGAAAATTTCGATAGAGCCGATGAAGGACTTGAGGAAATCCCGCTTGTCTCCATCGTCCATCATATCGTAGATTTCTTCAAAGTGTTCTAGGAATTCATAGATGCCAGCCTTTGCATCTTCCAAGGTTTGAGCATCTTCCATCTGCTCGTTAAGATATTCAATTCTTTCCTCTGTATCGGTAATATCCTCAATGACCTTGAATAGCCGATTGTTGTAGCTCTGCTCCAGCTTGTCAGCATTCTTGCTGTCATAGTCGATGGTATTAAGCTGATTTTCAATCTGCTCCTGCAACCGCTGCAGCCGCCGCAATTCCTTTTCTGCTGCTTCAATCTGTTCTGTTAGCACCTCAGCATCGAACTTTTCTGCAAGACTGCGTTCCACAAGGTCGTGGAAGCCATCATCATGTACAAGAGAAACGATAATATCCCGAACAGCCTTTGCCAGTTTCTTTTCTGACAGGGATGTGGGTTTAGGGCAATCGACACTTTTTGATGCAGCATGCATCCTGCATACATAGCTGTATGACGGCTCGTAAAATGTTCCATACCCTTTGTCTTTCTTTCCGTTCATTCTGCCATACATTTTTGTGCCACAATAGGGACAGCGGATTAAACCAGCCAAAATATAATCATGGTCTTTGTTCACTTTCTCGGGACTTGTAGCATTATCTACCCGTTTTTGACGAGCCATCTCCCAAGTTTCTACGGAGATAATCGGCGTATGGCTGCCATCGGATAGAATGATTTTGCTATCGTCCTTTTGCAAAATGCGGTGGAACTCGTTCCGCTTGCCCTCAATCTTTTCACTGACTGTTCGACCATAGGCAATCTTACCGCAATAAATGGGGTTGTCCACCACTCGTTTTACAAAATCGACAGTGAACTTGTTAACATCGCTTGGGTGTTTGACTTTTTTTGTATATCGCTTATTTAGCTCACTTGCAACATATCCAGCACCCTTGTTGGTACTGATGTACAAATCAAAGGTATCACGAATAGCCGCTACTTCATCCTCCACGATTTGAAGCTGCCCGTTTTGTAGTTCATAGCCGTATGGTGCTTTGCCGCCATTCCAGCCGCCCTTGCTCGCTTTGTTCTTTCTGCCAGACATAGATTGGACGAGGATGTTTTCTCTCTCAATTTCTGCCACTGCAGACATAACCGAGATTAGCAGCTTTCCAGAATCCGCTGCGCTGTCAATGTTATCCTCAACACAGAACAGATTAACGCCATAGTCCTGCATGAACTGGAGAGAACTCAGCACATCCGCTGTGTTTCGCCCAAATCGGGAGAGCTTGAAAACAAGGACATACTGCACATCATCTTTCTTTGCGGCAATATCGTCCAGCATCTGCTGGAACTGCAACCGCCCAGCGATATTCTTGCCAGAGTAGCCAGCATCGGAGTATTCTCCGCAGACACGCAAATGCATATACTTGGCAGCCTCCAAAATTCGCTGACGCTGTGCATCCAAGCTGAAACCCTCTGTCTGGATAGCGGTACTGACACGAGTATAAATGTAAGCTCCTCGTTGCTTCATTTTTCGCACCTCCTATGTGTTTGTTTTATTATATCTCAAGAATCGAAAGAATGGAAGAGGGAAAATGAAAAACGGGGTCGAAAATTTCGACCCCGCTATGTATCAAGAAGCTGCTGCTTCCTCTTCCTTTTTCTTGACCCACAAGGGGTAATACTTCTCATACAAACGATACATATTCTCAACTGCCAGCTTGCGCCGCTTCATCTCTTCAGCCGTCATAATCAACCTACACATCCTTTCACCAAATTCCAAAGCCTTGACGGTTTCCACTAATATAGTCAGTTCATTGGTGAAGGGAGGGGCGATAATCACCCCTTAATAAATCTGTATGCGGTGACTGAAGAAGATAGAAGTTGAAGCCAAAAGTGGTATTTTATATCGTCTATGATAATGCTATAACTGAATACGGGACTTGTATCTGCGCCTTGATTGCCTATGGGCTGGACACTTCACAGAGAACTTGAATGAATGATGATTGACTTAATAGCTGTGTTGCTTGTGGGAAATCACTCCGCAGATAGCCAACCCTTGTCCCGATTGAAAGAGCAAGCAGCATCTCTATAAACTGCTAGGGTAGGCTCCACCGCAAAAAAGCAGCCTCATGCCCTTGGTCATTCTTTCCCATGACCTGAATAGTGTGGTTCACATGGTGTGTCAGCATGAAAAGGAGACAAAATCATGCAAATCCCCTTGAAATGGGGGAAGTTAAAGTTTTCGGTATCCATTCAAAGGTCGAAGCCCGATTGACAAATCTATATGGCGGATTTGGACTGTCATATAGTAGAGTTGCCACGGTTACCATGCCGACGCTCTCGGGTGCGATGGTCGTTTTGTGATAGGTATAAGCAATGCGACGGAGTAAGCAAAGCGAAAGCAGCAATCAGACGGACGATTGTGAAAAGGCTTACGCCATGCGTCGAGAGGCGTATGGGCAGTAGGGAAAGCAAAATCCTGTGTAAGTTGTTCGCCGCACAGAAATCGGCTAAAATAAACGCACGGGGGATGAGGCGCTCAAAGACCAAGGTCACCTTATGTACTGCTTTCTTGCGTTTGCAAGGGAGCAGTATGTCCATTTCTTCCACAACTCAAGACCTTGCGAGAGATGGTCAAGCGGCAAGCTTGGCCGTCTTTTTTTGTGCCACATATCTGTCCCAACGCCGTGCCACCTATGTGGCCGGCGTTTTTGAAATTTGGATGTGCATTTGACTGGCAAAAGCAAAAAAGCAGGTGCATTCACGAAGAACACACCTGCTCATTTTGATTATTCTCTTTCGCTGTGGTCTATGTAATCCCGTTCTCTTTGCTTGGTGATGAAGTCCACAAAATACTCCCAAATGGATTTGCCGCTGCGTGTGGTTTGCTGCTCCATCCAATCTTGCTGCTCCTGTGCTTGCTGCTGCAAGTCAGCTATTTCGGCTCGGGCATTGGCAAGGTTGACTTCGGCTGCTCGGGCGGCTATCTCGGCTGATGCAGCTCGCTCTTGCAGCTCTGCCACTCGGCGGCGTTGATTCAGCTCTCGAGTGAGCTTTGCCCCGAGGTGCTTCAAATCCTCCATAGCCTTGCGAATCCAAGAGGTTGCTGCGGCTCGCTCCTTCAGCACGAGATAATCCGCTTCCGCCATCGTCACTTGGGCGGGGGTGGTCTGCTTGGTGATGGGGTTGGTTTTGGCTGGAGTGCGTTGCACCTCAATTTCCAGTTCGCCCCCGTCATAGGCTTCCAGAACTGCTTGGGATAGAGATTTTTGTGCTTTGAGCGTTTCATAGCTATCTTGGATTTCAGCGTACTCCTGTTCCTTTTTGGCAATATCCTGTGCCAAGGTCATTTGCCGTTCCTTTAGTTCCTGCAGCTCCTTGACCTTTTTATAGGTGGCTGTGTCCAAATGCTCCTTGCTGCCTTTGCCTCGCACAACCTCAAAACCAGCATGGGTGCAGAGGGTTGCTAAAAATTGATTCTCCCTTGCCTCCCACTGCATTTGGGCGGTGTTGCTTGTTCCTTGGGACTGGAAGCCTTGTTGCTCTAAAGCTCGTGACAGGGAGCTTTGGGTTGCCATTCCTCGGGCGAATTGCTCCCCGACGGGAATATAGTCAATGTGGACATGACCTACTTGGCTGCCGTTTACCCCCACAGATTCGTCGCAATGGTAGTACAAGCCGCAGAGCTTCAAGTTGGGATTCCGTCTTTCCCAGTCCTCGGTGAAGGCTCGCAGGATTCGTCTGCCGTCGTTCTTACTGCAAATGGGTGTGCCATCGGCTTTCTTGCCGTAGATACCAATGATAAGCTCATAAACTGGCTTTTTCTTGCTGTCCTCGCAAATCTGCTTGTAGTAGTCGGTGATTAGGCGGTCGGGGCGGCTCTGCTTTTCATTGTAGGCTTGGACAGCTTCACCGAACAACCTTTCGTATGCTGCTTTTGGGTCCTCGTCCAGCCATACCTCAAAATGCCCGTCGGGGTCGATATGGTCTTCCTTACAGATAACCTTGGGGTTGCGTAGGTTGTGCTGTCTAGCTACTTGTGAGCCATTGTGCGTTGCTATTGTTACTTCGTTTTCAATTTCCATTGCCATGCTCCTTTTTGGGTAGGTTTGAGAACAATATAGACGATTCTGCAAAAGGAGCTTGCCAATGGCAATAACCCAATATTACTAAGGGCAGAGCCATTAGTATTGGGTTGCATTATTACTCCTTATGTCGTATAATGGCAATGATACTATTCAGAAACGAGGGAGCAATCTTGAAGAAATCTATTTTTGCAGTAATCCTTGTTGTGGCAATCGTGGCAGCTTTTCTGTTGGGGATGGTTGTCAGCAAAGGTGGACAAGATAACGGCAACAAGAACAGTGTAGTAGGTGTATATCAAACAGATTCATGGAATGGTAAAACTGGCACATTGGTTTTGTATGAAGACGGAACTTGCCAATATCCCTCTGGTGGAAACGCAACATGGACATTGCAGAAAAACACCGTCCTTATCACAATAGCGGCTGAAAACGCAAAGGGTATTATAACTATCTATTTTGACGATTCGTTTTCTGAAGCGGAAGCAAAGGCAAAAGCTACATCCATCACAAAGATGGATAATGTGGAAAGCGTCAACTTTATTGAGGGTACTAAGCTTTGCAAAATTACCTTGATTAAAGCAGAAACCGATAACAAGACATTGGATACACTTTCAAACACCGAAGGCATAAAAATCGTAGAGCATACCTCCACAACTGCAACCGACACATCTGAACATGAAGCCAAAATAATGGAAAACGGACTAGTCCTTCACGGACAGTTTTTTGAGAAGGTCAGTAACTAAATCCACGCCAATATAAAAGCCAACCGCTATAATCGTAGCGGTTGGCTTTCTGTTTAGATAATCTTGAAATACTGGAACGCATCCATTATAGCGGCTTCCTTGTAGTCGGGGCAGATGCTGACTTTCCGTTTTGGCTGTGCAACCTTGTTTGCACTTTCGTGGAGCTTGATACCCAGCTTGTCCCGCACTTGGGCAATATAGAGGGAGTGAACATAGAAGCCATACTTCTCTTTGACATAGGCTTGAATGATGGGATTGGTGGCAACCGAGCCAGCATCTTTGCGGAGGTCTTCCACATTCACAACCAGCTCAATATACTGCCGAGCTTTTTCCAACCTTAACAGGCGTGTGTCTCTACATCAATATAGGTATACAGCAGATCCGCGCAGCGGACCTTTGCTCCGGCAGCGGTATCCAATACCGTCTGAGAGCCTGTGGTCAGGTAGACGCGCAGATCCTCGATGCAGTCCTTATCCCGGCAGCTGTCGGTGATTTTTCGGGTGTGGATAGAGAGCGCCTCCTGCAGGTCCTCGGGACTGCAGCGTACCGGCTCCCGGCAATTATCTGACATGGTAATACCTCCCGATCAAAATTCGTTTGCGATAAGCTGACACGCTTATAGGACAGTTTATGCAACGAATTCCGGTCTGTGCAGGAGAATGTGCAGCACATTCTTTTGCCGCATGTATATTTCCTTCTCCATGGGGGAATTCTTGACCGCTTTGTGTTATGGGAGTATAGTTCTGTTAGATAAATTCAACATGTCGAACAGATAAACGCAGCCGCCGGCCTGATGGTCGGCGGCTGTGCTGTCATTCTTTGATACTACGGTTCTCTCACTTACTTTGTATAGTACTGTGCCTGGGCATTCCAAAGTTCGTGGTACTTGCCTGTTGTGTCGGCAACCAGTTCGGCATGGGTACCGTGCTGGATCACACCGCCCTCATGGAACACGGCAATCTCGTCACAGAACTTACAAGAGGACAGGCGGTGGGAAATATAGATCGCCGTCTTGTCGCCTGCAATCTCGTCAAATTTTCCATAGATCTCCGCTTCCGCAATCGGGTCGAGAGCTGCCGTAGGCTCGTCGAGGATGATGAACGGTGTATCCTTACAGAGCGCACGGGCAATGGCGATCTTCTGGGCTTCGCCACCGGAAACATCCACACCATCTTCCGTCAGATTTTTGTAAACAAAAGTATCAAGGCCCTTATCCAAGGATGCAAGACGATCACCGAAGCCAGCATCAATCAATGCGTTTTCCACTCGCTCCCGGTCATATTCCATACTGCCCGCCACATTGTTGCCCAAAGGCTGGCAAATCAACTGAAAATCCTGGAATACCACGGAGAATATCTGCATGTAATCGTCGTAGCGGTACTTGCGAATGTCGATTCCATTGAGCAGGATCTGCCCCTCCTGGGGATCGTAAAGACGGCACAGGAGTTTGATAAAGGTGGTCTTACCGGAACCGTTTTCGCCAACAATGGCAAGGCGCTTACCAACCTTGAACTTCATATTTACATGGCGCAGTGCCCAGATGTCAGAACCGGGATACTTGAAAGACACATCCTTGAATTCCACCTCATACTGACGATCCGCGCGTTTCTCGGTGGTCAGACTGCCCTGGTACATAGAATTGGGAATATCCAGAAATTCGAAGGTTTTTTCCAGGTAAGGCGCATTGGTCTTCATAATGCCAAGCAAGTCGGTCAACGCAAACACATTCGTAACCATCGCTGTTGCAGCACCCACATACTGGGTAATGCTGCCCACATCAAATGCACCACCCCATGCCTTTAGGCAAGTGAACACATAGATGAAGCCGGTAATGAGCGTTGTAATACAAACACCCAGACTGGCATACACACCCATTTTACCCCTCGCAGCTTTGCCAAAGGGACCATCCACACCAAACGAGGAATTCGTTGTCCAATAGGCACTAACAAGTCTTTGCTGGTTGTTCATTCGGATGTCTACACTGCGTTCCCTGTCTGTTCCAATAAAGCCGAAATGACCGAAGAGACGATTGCCAAAGGTAGCTTCTTCTGCAAAATCACTCCAGCAGCTCATTGCCTTTGCACTCAGATTACCGGCAAGGATACTGAACACAACCATCATTGCACCCAAAACAAGTATAAACACAGGGTTATTCAGTACCGTTAGCCAACCAGCAGACTCCGGAACAGGGGAAGTAAACAGGCTTATGGTGAGTACAATACCACTCAGCAGTCCGATTACACTTGATACAGCACCGATATACGCTTCTTCGACCCGCATCAATCCCCAACCTGACCAATTCTCATTCTGCTGAATCTGTGCCCGAAGGTCATGATTCTCCTGTTTGTCTAATTCCGCAAAATCGAGAGAAAACATCTTATGGATGAACAGTATTTCCTTCCGTCCATAGAGATCATTAAGCAGCGAATTGTAACGCCGATACAGCATGGCTCTCGCAATCGCTGCGATCCCGACACATAAAACACCTGCAATAACCCATTGCCAAAGGTTTTCTTCCCGGCGCATAGTTGCCAGTTCTTTCAGTATTTGTGCAGAGAAGAACACGGTTATATACGGAGTAATTGCACTGAAAATAGAGTAGACAGTCAGCAAGGGGAAGAACTTCGGTGAAACTGTGTGAAGTTCCTTGATGCCACGCAGGTGAAGCGCAAACGCATTACGCATATTTACTTTCTCTTTCATGCTCAGAACTCCTTTCCTTCCTGGTAATAGCGGCTCTGCACCTCAAAGAGTTTCGCATACTTGCCGTCCAAAGCCAGCAAGCTTTCATGGGTTCCTTCTTCCTTGATCCCACCGTCTGCCACAAAGATGATGCGGTCACAGAATCGGGTAGAAGCCAACCGGTGTGATATAAACATAGAAGTTCGTCCATGGGTCATTTCACTGTACTTCATGTAAATATCATTTTCTGCAATGGGGTCAAGGGCTGCAGTCGGTTCGTCCAGTAACAGGATCGGACCATTCTTATAGAGCGCTCTTGCCAGCATCAGTCGCTGGGTCTGCCCGCCGGAGAATAGCACACCATCCAAATGAACTTCACGGCCAACATGGGTCTGCAACCCTTTTGGCAGTTTCCCGATCATATCGGTCAATCCGGCCTTGTCGATACAGTCTGTGATTCTGTCATAGTCGATATTTTCGGTAGTTTGCGCAATTTGTTCCGCTACCGTAACATCCAGAACAGAGAATTCCTGGAACACTGCGCTAAAGAGGTCATAGTAGCTTCTGCGGTTGAAATCCCGGATGTCCTTTCCGTTCAACAGTACTTTGCCCTCCGTAGGATCTAGCAAACCGCACAGGAGCTTAACCAGGGTTGTTTTGCCGGCGCCGTTCAAACCAACGATCGCCAGTTTCTCACCGGGATGAACC
>JAZKYA010000078.1:0-2985 GCA_045611945.1 Faecousia sp.
ATCTTTTGAATAATTTGCTCTAGCAAATATACTCAAGAATTTTCGTTGGCTGTTAATTCGTTTTCACGAAAACTTAAACAATCCATTTATTGTCCAAGGTGTTTTGTTCGTCTTTGCGTTATTCAATTTACAAGGTACAGTTTTTGCTGACCTCCCGGCGGGATGCCGTTCATCGGACAGCTTGCATATGATACCACTTCAGTCCTGATTTGTCAATACCTTTTTTTAATTTTTTTCAAAGTTTTTTACGGTTTTCTTGACAGGCCATTTTTCTCTCAAAAAGCCCCGATTTTCGCGGTTAGCGGCTGGAAATACTGCTCGTAATTTCGCCAAACGCGTCAGCGGCATCATAGTTGCTTTCCGTATGGTTTGCCAGGTCGCCCAAGCTGAGCATACCGCACAGTTTCCCGTTTTCCACTACGGGCAATCTCCTTACCTGCTGCCTGCCCATCATGTGGGCTGCCGCCGAGGTATCCATATCGGGCTGTACAGAATACACCTGCGCTGTCATGATCTCGCCAACCTTTGTATTCTCCGGCGTGCGGCCTGCGGCCAGGCATCGGGTCACGATATCCCGGTCTGTCACCACACCGCAGAGATCACCGTGTTCTCCCCGGACCGGCAGCACACCTACATTGTAATGGGCCAGCGCTCTTGCAGCCACCGTCACCGATTCCTCCCGGCCAATATCAATTACCTTACCCGTCATCAATTCCCTTACCTTCAAAAGGGCACCTCCTTTTCCTGTATCTTCTGGAAGTATGGACACAACAGTGTGGAAATATACACATCATTATGATATTATTATGTAAGGAATTGACGATAAAACGGTAGAATATAGATGAGGGAGGTGCAGCAATGGACGACAGGCATATTTTACAATTACTGTTTGACCGGGCAGAGTCTGCCATCGACGCGTTGTCGCGGCGTTTTGGCGGGCGGCTTTACCAGATCGCCATGAATATTCTCAGCTCCTCACGGGACGCGGAAGAATGTGTTAATGATACCTATCTGGCCCTTTGGAACGCCATTCCGCCGGAGCGCCCTGACCCTTTGTGCGCTTATACATACCGCATCGGGCGCAACACGGCGCTGAAAAAGCTGCGCAGCAATACCGCCCAGATCAGAAACAGCGCTTACGACCTGTCCCTGGATGAACTGGCTGGCTGCATTCCCGACGAATCCGTCTGGCAGGCCCTTGATGCCAGAGAGCTGGGCCGGGCCATAGACAGATTTCTGGACACCCAAAGCAGGGACAGCCGTGTGATCTTTTTGCGGCGGTACTGGTTCGGGGACAGTGTGAAGGATATCGCCCGGACTATGGCTATGACGGATGGCGCGGTATCTGTCCGTCTGAGCCGTGTACGAAACGCGCTGAAAGACTATCTAAATGAGGAGGGATATTGCTTATGAAACGAAAAAAGCTGACCGATGCTCTGGAACACATCAGTGATGACCATATTGCGGAAGCTTCCAGGGCAAAAAGAAGAAAGCTCCCCTGGGTGGGAGCAGCCGCTGCCATACTTGCATTGGTTCTGGTATTCCGGTTTGTGGAGATCCCAATGGTAATTGCTGCGGAGGTGGTCAGTGCCGCCTCTGAATCCCGGGCAGCGGAGCGTCCGGATCTTGATGATTATACAAGCCGGGAAGAATGGCTGCAGGCGCAGAGCGCCTGGGAAGCATCCCGGAACGCCAGAGATTCCTTGACGGAAGAAGCCTTGACCCAGATGCTGCCCTTTCTGCGCGCAAGCTGCCAGGAATTCCTGACGGGCGACAGCAATCAGCTCTACTCCCCCATCAACGCCTATATCGGTCTGGCTATGGCCGCTGAGCTGACCGCAGGGCAAACCAGGCAGCAGCTTCTGAACGCACTGGGCTGCCAGAACCTGACGGATCTTCGCTTGCAGGCCGCCGCCCTATGGGAAAACACCTATCAGGATAACGGCAAAGAGACCTGCACCCTGGCCAGCGCCCTGTGGCTGGATAAATCTCTAAACTACAAGCAAGCTCCCATGGATATCCTGGCCCAGGATTATTACGCTTCGGTCTACCGGCAGGACCTTTCCAGTCAGAGAGCTGCAAAGGACATTGAGGCATGGCTCAATAACAACACTGGTGGTCTTTTAAAGAGCACGGCGCAGGGGGTCCAGCTTCCAGATGAAGCGGTTCTGGCACTGTACTCTACCATCTACTTCCAATCCAAATGGTCCGATGAGTTCCGGGCCGCCAATAATACCCAGGATACCTTCCACGGCCTGTCCGGAGATTCCACCGCAACATTTATGAACAAAAAGCTGTGTCAGATGAATTACTACTGGGGCGAAAGCTACGGCGCGGTTTCCCTGAGTCTGAAAAACGGCAGCACCATGTGGTTCATCCTGCCGGACGAGGGCAAGAGCGTCAGCCAGGTCCTGTCCGAAGGAGAATATCTGGACATGATCACCACACCCTGGAGTGAAATCGAAAATGTCAAGTATATGAAGGTCAATCTATCCGTACCCAAGTTTGATATCCAGACCAGCCGGAATCTCCGAGACGGGCTGGTGAACATGGGCATCACCGACCTGTTCCAATACGGCACCGCGGACTTTTCCGAGGTATTGGAAGGACCGGCCTTTATGACTGCCGCCAATCAGACTGTACGGGTCCAGATCGACGAACAGGGCGTAAAAGCCGCCGCCTATATTGAACTGCCCGGTGCCGGCTCCCCCATGCCCCCGGAGGAAATTATTGATTTCATCCTGGACCGTCCGTTCCTCTTTGTCATTGCTGACAACAGCGGCATTCCCCTGTTCGCCGGTACGGTAAACGGAGTATAAGGCAGCATCCGCGTGAATTGAAGAAAAGAGAGCTGTTGCAGCATTGTGCAACAGCTCCTTTTCGTTATTTCTGACGGTAATGGGCCAGGAAATCTGCCAGCTTGTCGGTGGCAATCTTCAAGTCCTCCACTCTGGGCAGGTAGACCAGACGGAAATGGTCCGGCTG
>JAZKYA010000079.1:0-3532 GCA_045611945.1 Faecousia sp.
AATGTGTCCGAACCGGACGCATCTGAAAGGCCGCCCGGCGCGGATCAGCACCACACAGCGAATCGGTATATTGACAAATCCCATATATGCGGTTATAATACTTACAGAAAAGGTGCTGCCGGATTACGGTCAGCCCTTACATTTCAACGATGTGATCGCCGTACTTTGTGAGGGTGCCGGCGGTCACTTCTTTTTTGCCTGAATGACCAGGCTGATAATACCAACAATGAGAATACCTAACTGAATCAGCTCAGCATATGTAACCATGAAGGCAGCCCCCCTTTCAAAAGATCAGAGGGCAGAAGCTGCCCTCCGTCAAGAGGGCCAACCGCAATATCCAGCAGCACCGGACCGCCGTCAAGCTGTCCATCGACACTATAGCACACAATATCCCAAAACGCAACGCCATCATAACCACCAGCCGCGTGAAGGTTTTCTTTAGGCAAACAAGAGCTGCCGCGAAATGCCGCAGCAGCTCCTTACACTATGCATTTGTCTGCATCCTGCGGATGCAGGGGCGCTCATTGACCGCTGCCGGGGATTCTGTTGGTAGGTTTTTGCGTTTTGCAGCAGTCCCTTATCCCCCGGTAACGAGTCCCTGGAAGAACTCTGTGATCTCAGGAATATGCTCCTGGATCATTGGGTAAGCGGTCTGGAGCGTGGCGGCTACTGCCTTGACTCCGCCATAGACCGTTTTTCCGCCTGTAACGATCTCCGCGCCGGTCTTTACATACTCGGCAAGGCGTTTCAGAGGATTTTTCTTCTCCTTTTGGTCCTGCTTCATTGCCTCAGCCAGTTCCTTTGCCTCTTCATTGCCGGCAGCCTCCAGGGCACTGAGCAGGCAATCCATAAGCTTTTCATTGGTCTGGCATTGATGCTTGACCAGATACGCAAGGATCCTGCCGGTATCCGGCTGGGAAGCGGATTGCTGATAAAAGTTGATATTCTCAATTTTCACCGACCGGAACGCGTTTGTCAGGGGCTGTTCTTCCTCTGTGGCCTTTTTGATCGTAGCCGCTACCATTTCTTTGCCGAAGGTCATTCCCAGAAGCTCGTCTGCCGAATAGAACTCCCATTTTCTGCTGAAGGGGTTATGGATGGGCATAGGGTCGATCCTCTGCTCCAGCGCGTCCAGGAGCTGGTCCACCGTTACGGGAATATTGCCCCCATCGGCGTGGATAATCAGGTATTCCCTGGCGTTCAGGCCCAGATTGCTGTTGATGGCGGAAATATCCGCCCGGATGTTATTGAGCAGCTTCCAGGGTTCTACTGACCAGTTTGAATACACATCGATCCGCAGTGTGGCATCATCGCTGCCCATATCCACCACAGCGCTGAGTCCGAGCCAATCCAGGTCGATGCGAAGGCCCTTTCGCCAGATCTTCTCGGGATTCAGATTCTGATAGCAGCGGATCATCAGTTGGTGGACAACGCTGTCAGGCAGGTAGCTGTACTCCATCTGGTAGGAAACCCGTTTGGCATAACCCAGCGGATGCAAAAACCGGGGAGTCTCCGAGTCGCACAGTGCCGGTATAAATTCCTGATCTTCCGACACCGCGTAGGACAGGTTGAATTTCCTCATAACATCCAGAACATAATTCCTCTCATCGACGGTATAGGTGACATTGGGCAGGACGCCCAGCTCCGGGCGCTGCAGGAGGTCCTGGATCAGATTCAGGCTGAGCCTTCCCTTATCGGCATACCGGAATCCGGCGTTGATAATGATGTAGATGGCATTTGTGAGCCAGCGGGGGTTCAGCACCTTATAGGCCGCCATCTCACTTTTGGCTGTTTCGTCCTGGTGGTAACTGAAGCAGACACCCAGATCATTGAACCATTCCAGAAGCCAGGTGCGGATCTGGGAAGATTCCAGCCCCTGCTCATCGCAGATCCTGTGGTATTCCTCCTTGTCGATATAGTACCGGTGTTCGGCCATGTCCATCAACTGCTGGCGGACAGCCGCCCACTGGGCAGGAAAGCTCATGGCCGTACTGTCCAACTTTCCGGCTTCCCGGATAATGGCATCCATAAGCTGTCTGAACTCATGCTCGGTGGAGTCTTTCGCGGAATAATAAACAGGCTGTCTGACCAGATTGGGGTAGTCCCTGGTCAGCCGGTTCATGTCAATGCCGGTTTCCTGAATGTTGTCCCACCGGTTCACCGCCAGGATCACCGGGGCGCCCTTGGCGAAGCTGTCAATATTTTTCAGCCAATACCTTGCCCGGCTGTTCAGGTCCCACCGGTTGGAAACGACCACCACATAGCAGGTACGGTCTGTCAGGAAGCAGCGGTGCATGGCATGCATGATCTCCTGACCGCCAAAATCCCAGAAATGGATGTTGAAGCTGCGGCCATTGGCCGCCCGCGGGCGACGAATCGTCGTCCCTACGGATTCTATTATGGATTTTCCGTATTTTGCAACACGCCCGTTTCTATTTGACCTCATACTCACCCAGCACCACCGCCGGGCCTTCCAGGAAGATGCCGCCCTCCTTGGGCAGGGTCACCGCCAGCTCACCGCCGGGCACAATGCACCGCAGGAAGCCGCCGGGGAGCTGTCCCAGCGCGCTGAGCACCACAGCGGTAGAGCCGCAGCCCGTGCCGCAGGCCAGGGTGTAGTCCTCCACCCCCCGCTCATAGGTCAGCACCCGCACCGTATCCCCATCTGCAAAATCGTAGAAATTGATGTTCGCGCCCTTGGGAAACGCCGGGTCAGAGCGCAGGCTCTTTGCCCGCTGTCTCAGGGCCTCCCGCATCTCAAAATTCAAACCGGGCAGATGCACCACACCGTGAGGCACGCCGGGCTTTCCCAGCTCCACATAGGCCGCGTCGCTGCGCCTGTGCAGGTCCAGCTCCCCCGGGTCGTTCAGCTTCACCCGGTAGCGGTTTTCCGAGAGCCGCCAGCCGGGAACCAGGCCTGCGTCCGTATGGATGACCATGCTTTCCCCGGCGATGCCATGGTCAAAGGCGAACTTGCAGATGCAGCGGCTGCCGTTGCCGCACATTTCACCTCTTGAGCCGTCGGCGTTGTAGAAGTGCAGGGTAAAATCCGCGTCGGCAGCGTAGTCCACAGCCATGAAGCCGTCAGCGCCCACCATGGCGCACAGCTCCCTGGCAAGATTCTCAAAATCCAGCGTCAGTCCCCGGGCATCCATGACCATAAAATCATTGCCCGCACCGCTCATGTGATATACTTTCATCATTCATTTCCTTTCCTGATCTAAATGACCGTTTATCGCACGAACTACCAAACCTTCCCGTCATTCCGAGGCCCTTTAGGGCCGTGGGAATCCCGTAAGGTTTCCGCAGTGTTACGGGATTGCCACGCCAGTGTGAGCACTGGCTCGCAATGACGCGCGTTTTAGGCGACTGCTCAGTGAACGGTCATTTACAGCGCATACAATCTTCTTATTCTTCCATGTAAGAAGTCGCTCTTCTTCGCATCTTCAGCAGCATGATCTCCAGCAATGCCTGCTCATCCCGGCTCAGGTCCTGGGTAAGCTGTTCCTGCCAGGAGTCCATGATCCGGTTG
>JAZKYA010000080.1:0-36157 GCA_045611945.1 Faecousia sp.
GCGAGAATTATCCCTTTCCTGCTAAAAAAGAAGGTTCGCACCAGGCCCCCTCTGACGAGGGGGCTGGCACAGCGAAGCTGTGACTGGGGGAGAGATATAGATGAAAGGTTTGTATAATATAAGGAATTACAGTAAAATTAAAACATTTTCTCTCCCTCAGCCGCCTGCGGCTACAGCTCCCTCGTCAGAGGGAGCCTTGGGTGTACCTACTACGCCAGGGGTTTTTGACGCTCTGAAAATACCACCCCGGATAGAGGGATTCGAACCGCTCTAAATCCAACAACCCGGTAGCGGCAACACATTGATTTAATCGAATCCCTTAACTCCTGTCCTCTATTTCGGGGAGCAGTTCCAGGCGGAGCATATATTACAGCAACTCCTTAATGAGATATTGCTTTGTTACAAACGAGTTTTCTTTTACCGTGCCTGCAACATAATTCTCACAGGCTTTTGCATCCGGTCTCTTTTGCTTTGGCCGGGAAAATGTACAATGACCGCAATATACACGGAATATTTTGCGCTGGTCAAATGTATAATGCTGCCGAAAATATTGACAACTTCTGCATTGTTCTTCTTCCATTTTCCCACCTCCGCACTTATTATAGAGTTTATAACTCTAAAAGCCAATAGAGTTATAAACTCTATGTTATATTTTGTATGAGGTGATTTTATGCGTTATGCAGAGCGAATCCGGGCACTGCGTGAGGACAGCGACAAGACCCAGGCAGAAATTGCCGAACTGCTGAAGATCGGCCAGAGAACATACTGCGATTATGAGTTAGGAAAAACCCGAATTCCCGTTGATAGTCTAATGATACTGGCAAGGTTTTATAATGTTAGCATGGACTACATCTGCGGCGCAAGTGATACCCGCACCCCATTCCCTCACTGCAACCCTGTTTCTTCAGATAGGGCAGATATCCATTATGCTTAATACTGCCAAAAATCGACACTCTTCGTAAGAAGAATGCCGATTTTTTATTTTACAGCAGATCACAAGCTTTACCAAACCTTTGCGCAAAGAGTATGGCAATTCCACACATCACAATTTATAATGTAAGCTGTCGGAATGAGCATACTATCTCAAAGGAGAGTTTACATGACAGCATATATTTTCAAAATCATCACCCTGCTGGGCGGTCTGGCCCTGTTCCTGTTTGGCATGGATATAATGGGCAAGGCCCTGGAGCGCCAGGCCGGCGGCAAATTGCAGACTATCCTGGCAAAGATGAGCAGCAATGTATTCAAGGGTTTTCTGCTGGGTCTGGGTGTCACCGCTGTGATCCAGTCCAGCTCTGCTACCACCGTCATGGTGGTCGGTTTCGTCAACTCCGGCATTATGACCCTGAAGCAGGCAGTGGGCGTAATCATGGGCAGTAATATCGGTACGACTGTTACCGCCTGGATTCTGTCCCTCAGCGGTCTGGAAGGTGACAGCTTCCTGATCTCCATATTTAAGCCCTCTACCCTGGCGCCGCTGATCGGTGTCATCGGCATTATCCTGTTCATGTTCACCAAGAGTGAAAAGAAGAAGGGTGTGGGCACCATCATGCTGGGCTTCCTGGCGCTGATGACCGGCATGGACATTATGGGCGACAGCATGGCCTTTTTGGAGCATGAGCCCTGGTTTGCCAAGCTGATGATCTCCTTCTCCAATCCTGTTGTAGGCATCCTGTTCGGCGCGGTGCTGACTGCCATCATTCAGTCCTCCTCCGCCTCCGTTGGTATCTTACAGGGCCTGTGCAGCACCGGTGTCGTAACCTTTGGCAGTGCCATCCCCATCATCCTGGGACAAAACATCGGCACCTGCATCACCGCGATCATGGGTGCTATCGGCGCAAACCGCAACGCCCGGCGTACCGCTATGGTTCACCTGCTGTTCAATGTGGTGGGCGTGACCATCTTTGTGGTAGTGTTCTACGGCTTGGGACTGTTTATTGATTGGAGATTCCTGTCTGATACTGCCGCCGCCTGGAATATTGCGGTGATCCACACCTGCTTCAATGTGGCCGCTACCATTGTGCTGATGCCTATGAACGGTCTTTTGGTGAAGCTGGCCTGCCTGCTGGTTCCCGATGTGAAGGAGCCGGAAAAGACCGAGCTGCTGGACAGCCGCCTGCTGGCAACCCCTGCCGTTGCGGTCCAACGGGCCCAGACCATCGCCGGCCAGATGGCTTCTGACGCGGCGGAAGCCATGCGCCTTGCTATCGGTCTGACCAAAAATTATGATGCCTCCGCTATGAAGCAGGTCGTCGGGCTGGAGGACCGTACCGACCGTTATGAGGATGCCCTGGGTACCTATCTGGTCAAGCTGTCCGGCATGAATCTGTCTGTTCACGATAACCGTATTCTGAACACCCTGCTTCACTCCATCTCTGACATTGAGCGGATGGCTGACCATGCGATGGCGGTTGCCAAGGCTGCCGAAGAAATCGACGCAAAGAAGATCACATTTTCCAAGCAGGCCAGGGGCGAGCTGGCAGTTCTGGAGCAGGCTGTGCTGGATATTGTAGACCGGACTGTTGCCGCTTACAAAAGCTTTGACCTGGAGCAGGCCATTAAGATCGAACCTCAGGAACAGGTGGTGGATGCCCTTGTCCGTGAGGTCAAGAGCCGCCATGTGCGCCGTTTGAGAGACGGCCTGTGTACCGTTGAATACGGTTTTGTGCTGGAAGATCTGCTGACCGCCTTTGGGCGGACTGCTGACCACTGCTCCAATGTAGCCGTGGAAATGCTGCAGGTCAATGAAGGCAAGCTGGAGGCCCATGAGTATCTGAACGCCCTGAAAGCCGGCGAGCTGCAGGAGAGCGCTGCCTTTACCGAGCGCTTCGCCCGTTATAAGGCCCAGTATACCTTCCCCGAGGAACAGTAAAAACGACTGACCGGACTGCTTGGCGCAGTCCGGTTTTTTGTGCCGGGCAGCAAAAGAATATACTGGTTGTTGCCATTACGGGTGAAATATGATATAATTCCAAATCGCAAGAGAAAAAGACTTAATCTTACATGGAGGTATTTACCGTGAAGAAAACCATCGCAATGCTTCTGACACTGACCCTGGTTCTGGGCCTGTTTGCCGGCTGCGCCGGTACCCCCGTGATCTATTACAGTGACTGTACCTGCCCCGCCGGGTCCCATACCGAATATGTTCCCACCGAAGGCGCGTTAAAGACCGGCCTGGCGATCGTTGCCAGCGTGGGCAACAGCGAAAATGCCACGGCTGCGGACTACGATGTGACCGTCGTAGCCGTGACCGTGGATAATAGCGGCGTGATCCAGGACTGCATCATCGACAGTGTGGGCGCGAAAGTGGAATTTAATGACAAGGGCGTGATCACTTCCGATCTGTCCGGCGAAATTCTGACCAAGAACGAACTGGGTGACAGCTATGGCATGAAAGCCTACGGCAACGCCAAGTATGAATGGTACGAGCAGGCCGCGGCTTTGGCTGACTACGCCAAGGGTAAGACCGTTGCTGAACTGAAAAAGGGCGCTGTAAACGAAGCCGGTAAGGCTGCGGACGCAGATCTGGCCTCCACCGCTACCATCTACTTAGGCGGCTATGTGGCTGCCATCGAAAAGGCTGTTGCAAACGCAAAGCACCTGGGCGCCCAGGCCGGTGACGAACTGAAGCTGGCTGTGATCAACAGCGTTGTCAGCAGCGCTTCCGCCACCGCGGAAAAGGCAGGTACCGCGCAGCTTGACTGTGATGCAGCCGCACTGACCCGCAAAGATGGCGTGATCACAAGCTGCGCCATTGACTCTGTCCAGGCCAAGGTCAGTTTCGATGACAAGGGTGTGATCTCCACCGACCTGAAGGCCGAGGTTCTGACCAAGAACGAACTGGGCGAAAACTACGGTATGAAGGCCTGGGGCAGCGCCAAGTACGAGTGGAATGAACAGGCCGCTTCCTTTGCCGCCTATGTCACCGGAAAGACCGCTGCCCAGGTAGCGGGCATTGCGGTCAGCGAGGGCAAACCCTCTGAGACAGACCTGTCCGCTTCTGTGACCATTGCCATTGGCGGCTTCCAGGCGCTGATCGCCAAAGCTATGCAGTAATGAAACGGCTGATCCTTTTCATTCTTGCTGTGTGTCTGCTGCTCCCCGGCTGTAACACCCAGCCGAAAAGCACCAAGTACACCGCTACTTACCTGACCCTCTTTGATACCGTTACCACTGTCGTCGGCTTTGCCGAAAGTGAAGCAGCCTTTACTGCCCAGGCCCAGTGGGTACACAACGAACTGCTGGTATACCATCAGCTTTTTGACATCTACAACGATTATGAGGGTATCAATAACTTAAAAACTGTCAACGACAACGCAGGCATCGCGCCCGTAAAAGTAGATGAGAAGATCATCCTGCTGCTGAAAGACTGCAAACGCTACTATGAATTTACAGGCGGTAAGGTCAATGTGGCTATGGGCAGTGTGCTGCAGCTTTGGCACGAGGCCCGCAATGACGGCATCAATGACCCTGTAAATGCTTATTTACCGGATGTCGGCGCGCTGGCAGAAGCCGCGAAGCACACTGTCCCCGGCAGCATGATTATCGACGAAGCCGCGTCTACCGTCTACCTTGCAGACCCGCAAATGCGGCTGGATGTAGGCGCTATCGCCAAGGGCTGGGCTGCGGAAGCAGTTGCCAAGGCCGCGCCCAAGGGCCTTTTGATCAGTGTAGGCGGCAATGTTTGCGCAACAGGACCAAAGGATGACCAGGGTACGCCCTGGGTGGTAGGCATTCAAAATCCCGACGGCGGCGATTATCTGCACACCATCTATGTCAGCTCCGGCAGTGTGGTTACCAGCGGTGACTACCAGCGGGCCTATGCGGTTGATGGGCAGCTATACCATCACATTATCGATCCCGACACCCTGTTCCCTTCCGCCTATTGGCGGTCGGTATCGGTGGTCAGTGGGGATTCAGCGCTGGCTGACGCCCTGTCCACAGCGCTGTTCCTGCTTCCCCTTGAGGAGGGAAAGCAGCTTCTGAAGCAAGCCGGCGCAGAAGCCATGTGGGTCAATGCCGAGGGCAATATCTATTACAGTGAAAACTTTCAAGCAATGATCCGAACATAAATGAGGTGAAAGAACCAATGAAACATCTGTTTTTTGGCGGTATCCACCCCAAATACAACAAAGAGATGTCCACGAAAAATGAGCATCTTCTCACCGTCACCCCCAAGCAGGTGGTGATCCCCATGCTGCAGCATATCGGCGCGCCCTGCACTCCTCTGGTGCAGGCAGGCGATCATGTGCTGCGTGGTCAAAAGATCGGTGACGGCGAGGGCCTGTGTGTTCCCGTACACGCCTCCGTTTCCGGCACAGTGGTGGCTGTAGAGCCCCGGCCCCACACCAACGGACGCATGGTCACCGCCGTGGTCATTGAAAACGATTGCAAGGACACACCTGTGGCAGTCAACGGTCTGGATACGCCTTTGGAAGCCCTGGACATTGACGAGGTGCTGCACCGGATCCGGGAAGCCGGTATCGTGGGCATGGGCGGCGCTGCGTTTCCGGGCAATGTCAAGGCCCTGTCCGCTATGGGCAAGGTGGACACCCTGATCGCCCACGCCTGCGAGTGCGAGCCTTACATCACTGCCGACGATTCTCTCCTGCGCACCACTCCCAAGCAGGTGCTGGAGGGTATGCAGATCCTGCGGCAGGTTTTGAAGCCCAGCCGGACCGTTCTTGCGGTGGAGGATAACAAGACCGCTGCCATCGAAAAGATCCGGGGTCTGTTAAAGGATTACCCCGGCATCGGTCTGGCAGTGTTGCCTACCCGCTACCCCCAGGGCGCGGAAAAGCAGCTCATACAAGCCCTCACAGGCCGGGAAGTCGCCCCTGGCCAGCTTCCTGTATCTGTAAACTGCGCGGTATTCAATGTTTCTACTTACGCGGCCATTTACCGCGCTGTCCGCCACGGTTTCCCCATAACCCAGCGAATTGTAACCGTTTCCGGTGAAGCCATCGCCGAGCCCCAGAACTTCGTGGTGCGTATTGGTACGCCCTTCCGGAATCTGATCGATGTAGCCGGTGGACTCCATGATAAAACCGAGCGGGTCATCAGCGGCGGTCCTATGATGGGCCTTGCCCAGAGTGACCTGCAAGTGCCTGTGGTGAAGGCTACCAACTCCATCCTGTGCCTTTTGAAGGATCAAAACGGCGCTGCGGAGAACCCTGTGTGCCTGCGCTGCGGCAAGTGCGTCAGCGTATGTCCCATGCGGCTGCAGCCGCTTTATATGTACCGCTTTGTGAACGCTGCCCGTACGGATGAACTGGAACGGCTGCATCTGACGGACTGCATGGAATGCGGAAGCTGCGCGTTCACCTGTCCCGGAAAGCTTCCTCTGGTGGAGACCTTCCGCAAGGGCAAACAATTTTTAAGGGAGGCGAAGGCAAAATGAAATTAACCGTTGCTTCCTCTCCCCACATTCGGGGCAATTTCCGCACCAACCGCATTATGCTGGATGTGGTGCTGGCCCTGCTGCCCGGGCTGACCGTGGGTACCTGCGTACTGGGCATCCGCTCCCTGCTGGTAACGCTTGTGTGTATGGCCGGCGCTATCGGCTCTGAATATTTCTACAGCCTGCTGGCCAGAAAGCGGCAGACAGTGGTGGATGGCTCTGCCATGGTCACAGGTCTGCTGCTGGCTATGACCCTGCCCGCCTCCGTACCCCTGTGGCTGGCTGCCCTGGGCAGTGTATTCGCTATCGTCATCGTAAAGGCCCTCTGCGGCGGTCTGGGGCAGAACATTTTTAACCCCGCTTTGGCTGCCCGGGCTTTTATGATGCTCATTTACCCCGTGGGTCTGACCCGGTACTTTGCCATCGGCGTGGACGGTGTCACCGCCGCCACCCCCCTGCACCACATGGTCATGCCCGCACTGCCGGAAGAAAGCCTGCTGGATATGCTCCTGGGCAACTGCCCAGGCTCTATCGGCGAGGTTTCCGCGCTGGCCCTGCTGCTGGGCGGCGCTTACCTGGTCTGCCGTAATGTCATCTCTGTGCGCATCCCTGCTGCCTATCTGGGTACGGTGGCTGTGCTGACGCTGGTCTTCTCCAAAACAGGAGATCCCCTGAGCTGGATGCTCTACAGCCTGCTGAGCGGCGGTGTGATGCTGGGCGCTATCTTCATGGCTACCGACTACGCCACCTCCCCTGCTACTCCGGTGGGTCAGATCGTTTACGGTATCGGCTGCGGTGTGCTGACCGTGGTTTTCCGCTACTTTGGCCTGTTCCCCGAAGGCGTTACCTATGCGATCCTGCTGATGAACGCCCTGGTTTGGGTCATTGACTACTACACCCCCATCCGCCGTTTCGGCACGAAGGCAGGAGGTGCAGCCAAATGAAAAAGCTGATCCTGTTTATCCTTGTGGCCGCATTGGTGCTCTTTGGCGCTTCCTTTGCTTTGCAGGACGCTGCCGCAAAGAAAGCGCAGGCAGAACACCTGTGGCTGATGCAGACATTGCTCCCCGACAGCGAGGAATTTACTTTGGAAGCCTACAGTGGTGACGATGCCAACATCCGCTCCGTCCACAAGGCAGAAAGCGGCTTTGTGATCGAAACCGTTACCCGGGGTTATGCCGACGACATCACCATGTTTATCGGTGTCAGCAAAGAGGGCAAGGTTACAGGCCTGGTGGTTTACGAGGCCCATGAAACCTTCGGTCTGGGCAGCGAAGCCCTGACCGACCATGTGTTCCTTTCTCAGTTCCTCAACAGCAGTGACACCTTCGCCGTAGCTACCCAGGGGGCTGACGCCTTCAGCGGCGCTACCGGTGAAGCGGAAACCAACGGTGATACGGTGGATGTGGATGGCATTACCGGCGCTACCGTTACATCCAAGGCCATCGTGCGCTGCGTCAACTCCGCCATTGCCTATGTGACAGGCGCGGACACCGGTTCCGGCGCCACCAGTTGGGGAGGTTAAGCTATGAAAAACAAGACATATACCCTCAACACGCTGCTGGCTGCTGTTCTCAGTGCTGCTCTGCTGGGCTGCATTCTGGTTCGCACCCTGCTTCCCCGGATGATCCTGCCGAAGCTGGATATTCCCAACATGGTACTGATCTCCCTGCTGGCCCTGGTGCTGGATCACTATTTTGCCCCCGGTGCCAAGCGGTGCTACATCTGTATTCCCGTTTTTTCCGCAGTTACCTTTGGACTGCTGCCCTTTGCTGCCTGCTTTGTGGGCATTTTTGACGCATTGAAGCTGGCGCTGACCGGCGGTATCGTCTTTACCGTTGTCACCTTCCTCTACAGCACCATCCAGGACCGGCTCTCCTCCGGCCCTATTGCCAAGGCAGCGCCCGTCTTCAGCGCACTGGGCCTGTATCTGGCGTCCCAGGCCTTTGCGGGCATGATCCTATAAAGAAAAAAGGTGCGCCGGCGCGCACCTTTTTTAGGAGGTTACTATGACACAACTGAATTTCGGTATTTTAAGCACATCCTCCATCGCGCCCCGGTTCATTGCTGCTCTGCGGGAAGCCGGAGTCGGAAATATCCTGGCCCTCTCCTCCCGGACGCTGGAAAAAGCCCGGAAAAAGGCCGCCCAATGGAACATTCCCACGGCCTACGGCAGTCACCGGGAGCTTCTGGAAGATCCTAAGATCAATATCGTGTATATTTCCACTGTCAACGCCCAGCATTACCCCTGGGCCAAAGCGGCCCTGGAGCATGGCAAGCATGTGATCTGTGAAAAACCCTGCACCACCACAGCCGGGCAGACCCGGGAGCTTTTTGCCCTGGCAAGAGAAAAGGGCCTGTTTCTGATGGAAGCGGAAAAAATGCTGTTTCTGCCTGCCATTCTGGAAGTACGGCGGCGCATCGCGGCGGGAGAACTGGGCGAGATCCATATGGCAGAGCTGGCCCACAGCTTTCCCGGCTCCTACAACGGCTGGATGTTTGACGCCGCTGCCGGAGGCGGTCCGCTGCTGTCCAGCGGCATCTACGCGGTGCATCTGCTGACCTGGCTGCTTTCCCCCATAGCACAAATCCAAGGACAGCGCACCGCCGGAGAAAACGGAGTCGAACAGCAGTACATTTTGACAGGCACACTGGAAAGCGGTACGCTCTTTGCCATTAAAAACAGCACTCTCTCCATGCTGGATAACACCGCCCGGTTTTATGGCACAAGGGGCTGGGTAGAGGTCCCGGAATACTGGAAAGCCAGAAAGACCGTCTTTCACTTTCCCGGCAAAGAACCGGAGGTGCTGGAATTCCCCTGCGAGCATGAGCTGGTATACGAGGTGCGGCATATCGCGGATTGCTTTGAAAAGGGCCTGCTGACCAGCCCCGTGGTCACAGAAGCCCTTTCCGTCAGCGGCATCACTGCCCTGGAAGATGTAAAACGAATATGGCAAAAGGGCGTGCAATAGCACGCCCTTTCTTCTATGAACCAAACAGCTCTTCTTCGATGCCCAGATCCCATGCCAGCCGGGAAAGAACATACTTATCCCGGATATCCTTGGTGCAGCGCAGAATGGTGGGAAGCAGTTTTTCCTCCTCACCGATCTGCTCCAGAGTACCGGGCAGACCTACCTTCCCGTATAATGCTTTCAGTTCTTCCACCGTGGGAATCTCCTGAGATACGATCTCCAAAATGGCATCCCACTGATCTATGATCTTATCCAGTCTTTCCGCATGCAAAGCAGTGTCGTACTTTTTCTCCTTTGCCTCCAGGGCGATCATACTCTCCGCGCCCTTACCCAGAAATGCCCGCAGTGTTTCACTCCACAGGGCATAGTCAAAGGTTTTGGCATATGCCAGGGCCTTTTCCTTATTTGGGGTAACCTGTTTCAAATCTTCATACAGTTTTGCCGCGATCATCGTGCCTACCGCGCACTGCAGGCCATGAAGCTCGGCTTTTGTTCCGAATTCCACCGAGCGCATATCCAGCACATGGGAAATATAATGCTCCACACCGGAAGCAGGCCGGGAAAGGCCCGCATAGTTCATGGCAACACCGCCGATGATCAGCCCCTCAAAGACAGCCATCACCGCGTCCTTATCTCCCCGCAACAGTCCGTCGGCATGGGACACACACTGATTCACAGCGCTGCGTACAAGCTGGGCGATTCCCTCACAGTAGTATTCACCGACCAGCAAGTGGGCGATCCGCCATTCGCATATACTGATATATTTGGCAAGCATATCCCCAAGGCCGGACCGCAGTAATTTAAGCGGCGCCTTACATAGAATCTGACTGTCGCCGATGATCACATCCGCGCCACGGCTGGGCAGGGAGATCTTCAGCCCATCCCGGGTCATGGACGAGGTAGCGGAGGCGTAGCCGTCCATGGAAGGGGCTGTAGCTACAATCATGTAGGGTTTGCCGGACAATGCGGACAGGATCTTTCCGATATCGTTGACCACGCCGGAGCCTACACCTACGATCAGACCGCAGGAAGCGCCCATATGCATCACCGCAGAACCGACGCTCCGTTCATCCGGCTCAGGGGCATCCTCTGAAAAGCTGTAGCTGCTGACGGCAATTCCCGCGTTTTTCAGCAGAGCGCACACCTGTGCCCCTGCTGCCTTGTATGTATTTTTATCAGAAAGCACGAACACCTTTTTCGCGCCATATTCCATAGCCACACCGGGCAGCTGCCCCAGCACCCCATCACCGGTGATCACTTTGGTGCAAAAGCTGTGTGTCTTTCCGCAGTCACACAGCTTTCCGTTCATCTCGTTCAGCATTTCCAAACTCATACCCTCACGCTCCTTTTCAGTTATTATAGCATATTGGGAATTTGCCTGCAATCCCATAAGGAAAAATTAACTTGCGCCTATGGCCTTGGGGTGGTATACTGGACATATCAACTCAAGCGAGGTTTCCTTATGAAATATACAAAACTTGCGCTCCTGCTGACCGGTGCTGCCGCGCTGCTTACCGGCTGCGGTAACGATACCGGCTCCGGGCCGAACTTCTTATCTATCCTGCTGATCATTCTGGCTGCAGCGCTGCTGGCGCTGGCGCTTCTTCGCACCTACAGCGTCATCCAGTATAACCGCCGGCCTACGAGAAATGGGCGCAAGCGCCGTCCCAGAAAGCTGGACCCCATGACCATTGGTATGTTCGGCCTGGCTGTACTGCTGATCTTTGGTTCTATGCTGGGCTCTTGCGGCAAAGAGGGTACACCGGACAGCACCGCTGATTCTACCCCCTCTACTGAAACGGAGGATGTTCCCTCTGTTTCCCTGTTCAAACCCAAAATGACCGCTGTTTCCGATCCCGCCAACTGGGGTATCCGCTGGGAGATCATTGAAAACGGTTCGATCACCCACACCTACAACCGGGAGGATCCCATTTCCTTTGGCGCTCCCGACAGCTATTTCGCCCTGCCCGGTGTTGCCACCTTCCGGGGCAACAACTACCGTGACAACGCCGCCTACGGTACTGCCACAGTCAAGGACAAGACCCTTTCCATCGCCTGGACCGCCAACAGCACCAAGCTGCCTGGCGGCATCTGGGAGGGCAGCGGCTGGACCGGCCAGCCCTTGATCGTCAAATGGGACGATGCCACCAAGGCCATTATGAACCTCTACGAAAACAAGAAAATCAAAGCTGACCTGGTAGAAGTCATCTACGCCACTCTGGACGGACACATCTACTTCCTGGATCTGGACGATGGCAGCCCCACCCGTGACCCCATCAACATGGGCATGTGCTTCAAGGGCTCCGGCGCGCTGGACCCCAGAGGATATCCGCTGATGTATGTAGGCTCCGGTGATGAAAATGTGGAGGGCAAGCGGCCCAGAATGTTTATCATCAGCCTCATTGACGGCGAGGTGCTTTATGAATACGGCCACCAGGAAAACCTTTCCTACCGCCAGGACAATGACCGCTGGTGCGCCTTTGACTCCTCTCCCCTGGTGGACGCGGAAACAGATACGCTGATCTGGCCCGGCGAGAGCGGTCTATTATACACCTTTAAACTCAACACCAACTACAATAAGACCGCCGGCACGATCTCCATTCAGCCGGACGCCCCTGTAGCCACCCGCTATCTGGCAGGCCGCAGCAACCAGGAGACCCGCTGGCTGGGTTATGAAGCCAGCGTCAACATCGTAGACAACTATTTATATGTTTCCGAAAACGGAGGCCTGTTCTACTGTGTGGACCTGAATACCATGGAGCTGGTCTGGGCCCAGGATACCAAGGACGATTCCAACGGTTCTCCCGTATTCCAGAAGCTATCCGATACGGAAGCCTATCTCTACACCGCCCCCTCCCTCCACTGGACAAAGAACGCAAGCAACCAGGGCAGCGTTTCCATCTACAAAATCAACGCCCTCACCGGCGAGATCGTATGGGAAAAGCCCTTCAATGTGCATACTGTTGACGGCGTTTCCGGTGGCATCCAGTCCACCGCCCTGCTGGGCAAGGCCGGTTCTTCCATTGAAAACCTGGTAATCTATACGGTCTCCCGGACACCCGATAAAAATTCCGGTGTCATGGTTGCTCTGGACACCGCCACCGGTAAGGAAGTATGGACCATGAGCATGGACTATTACACCTGGAGTTCCCCGGTTGCCCTTTATACCGACAACGGCACTGCCTATGTGGTTGTGTGCGATACCGCCGGTAAAGCAAAGCTGGTAGACGGTGCTACGGGACAGGTTTACAGCACCGTGGATCTGGGTGGACTGGTAGAAGCCTCCCCTGCCGCCTACGAAAACACCCTGGTAGTCGGCACCCGGGCAGAAAAGATCTGTGCCATCAAGGTAAGTTAAGGAGAACTGCTGTGAAAAGAATTCTTGCTTTAATATTGGTTCTGGCGGCTCTGCTTTGTGCCTGCGCAGAGGAAAAGCCCCCGGAAACCACCACCGCACCCACCATAGAAACCACAGAGCCTCTCCCGGCGGTGGACTGGATGACCCTTCCGGCAGAGCGTACCATCTCCGCTTCCCAGTATTTTGTATATGACTGCGAAGCAAAGCAGTTTGTGACCAAGGCCGAGGATATTTCCACCAAGATCTATCCCGCCAGTGTTACCAAGCTCTTTACCGCCTATGTGGCGCTGCAATACCTGGATGCGTCCAAAACCGTCACTGCCGGAGATGTCCTGAGCAAAGTGGTTGCCGGGTCTTCCGTAGCGGAGATCAAGAAGGGGGATTCCCTCACCGTAGAAGAGCTGGTTGCCGGTATGCTGCTGCCCAGCGGCAATGACGCGGCCTACATTCTGGCGGCAGAAGCAGGCCGGGCCATGTATGGTGAAAAGGCCAACCAGGTCAGCACCGATGAAGCGGTCAAACGCTTTGTCAAGGAAATGAACGACCAGGCAAAGCTTCTGGGTATGTCGGGTACAAACTTTGCCAACCCCGACGGTATCCACTCCGACAGCCACCACACCACCTATGCCGATCTGGCTGTGATGGGGACGCTGGTTCTGGCAGACCCCATTATTATGAAATATGCCTCTGTCAGCTCTATGGATATGACCCTGGAAAGCAGCAGTGTCACCTGGAAGAACACCAATGCCATCATCGACCCCACTTCCCAGTATTACTGCTCCCTCTGCACCGGTCTGAAAACCGGCCAGACCCCCATGGCAGGAAGCTGCCTGCTCTCCGCCTTTGAATACCGGGGCCGCACACTGATCATTGGCGTGTTCGGGTGTAAGGAAGTGGACGACCGCTTCCCGGATACTCTGCAGCTTTTCAACCAGGCCGTAGGCATTTCTGAATGACGGTACACCTCAAAAGGACTTGCTCCGGCAAGTCCTTTTTTGCATAAGGCAACGGCCTGCAAGGATTCTGATAGATAATTCTTCCAATGCTATTGATTTTTTTGTCGTAAGCCGATATAATAGTACCGATATTCTGGCAGGTGTGCACCTGCCTCAATCGGCAAATTCTTTTATCTACCGTAGAAGGAGAAGTTGTACATGATTATTACACAGAAGAAACCCATTGAAGAAGTCCTGGCTATGGTCGAGGGCGCCAAGACGGTTGCCCTGGTTGGCTGCAACAGCTGCGCTACCGCCTGCCAGACCGGCGGCCAGCCCCAGATCGACGAACTGACCAAGGTTCTGGAAGCTGCCGGCAAGAAGGTCGTCGCTACCACCATCTGCGACTACTGCTGCATGAACCTGGGCGTTAAGGGCAAGATGAAGGCAATTAACGCCGCAAACCCCGACTGCGTGATCTGCATGTCCTGCGGCGACGGCGTACAGTGCGTTGCCAAGAACGCTGGTGACAAGCCCGTCTATCCCTCCAACAACACCATGTACCTGGGCGAAGCTGTCCGCTTTGGTGTTTGGGAAGAGTCCTGCCGCTTCTGCGGCGACTGCGTCCTGGGCAAGACCGGCGGCATCTGCCCCATTACCCAGTGTGCCAAGAGCCTGATGAACGGCCCCTGCGGCGGTCAGAAGAACGGCAAGTGCGAGGTCAATCCCGAGAACCCCTGCGCCTGGATTGAGATCTACAAGCGTTTGCAGGCTACCAACGAAGTCGAGAAGATCGCACAGACCAGAGATGCTAAGGGCTATGGCAATTTCGCATATCCCAGAACGATCAGCTTGAGGGGGAAGAAATAATGAGTTTATTGAAAGAAGCACTGGATGCTGGTAAATTTGGCGTAACCGCTGAAATGGCGCCCCCTAAGGGCTGCGATTTTTCCGAGCAGATGGAAGCCGCTGAGCTTCTCAACAGCAAGGTCCACGGTGTCAATGTCACCGATATGCAGTCCGCATGCCTGAAGGCTACCGGCCTGGGCCTGTGCATCAAGCTGAAGCAGGCAGGCGTAGAGCCCATTCTGCAGATGACCGGCCGTGACCGTAACCGTATGGCTCTGATGGGCGATGCCCTGGCTGCCGCTGCCTTCGGCATCGACACCATGCTGGCTCTGACCGGTGACCACCCCGTTTGCGCCGGTGGTGACTGCAAGGACGCAAAGCCCGTTTACGATCTGGATTCCGTCGGCATTCTGAGAATGCTCAGCAAGATGGAAGAAACCGGCCGTGACTGCGGCGGCAATCCCCTGGCTGGCAATGTGGTTGACAAGGAGACCGGTGAGATCACCGACAAGTCCGCTACCCCCAAGTTCTACAAGGGCGCATCCGTCACCCCCGTGTACGATCCCATCTTCCTGCAGATCAACAAGCTGCGTCAGAAGGTAGAATCCGGCGCTGAGTACATCCAGACCCAGGGTATCTTTGATCTGGATTCCTTCAAGCGCTTCATGGAAGAAGTAGACAAGGCTGGCATCAAGACCCACATCATGGCCGGTATCATTCCTCTGAAGGCTGCCGGTATGGCCAAGTTCATGAACGCCAATGTTCCCGGCATCGATGTGCCTCAGCACATGATCGACCGTCTGGCCGCTGCTGCCGCAGAGGGCAAGGAAAAGGGCGTCAAGGGCCTGCCCGCAAAGGTCGGCATGGAAATGGCTGCCGAGATGATCGCCAAGATCAAGGATGAGAAGCTGTGCGACGGCGTACATATCATGGCCATCGGCGCGGAAAAGAATGTTCCCAAGATCCTGGACATGGCTGGCATCGCCATCTGATCTTCAATGCACAAAAAAACGGACTGCAAACGCAGTCCGTTTTGCTATTGGGGAACACACTGTTTCGCTGCGCTAAATGATCGTTTATGCGGCCAGTGGCCGCTGACAATGCGTGCACGGTGCGGTACTTTTCGTTACTTCCCTAACCCTCTCGGTATCGTTACTCACCGCAAGAACGATACCGGGCAAGGTAAGGCAGTAACGATTCGTAGAAGTTTTGGTGCGGATTTGCTGCGGGCCATGCCCGCTAAACGATCATTTACACGTCTTTGCGGTGGAGCATGTAAGAATAGGCAAACGGAGCTACGACCATCAGTATCATGATCGGCAGGAGTATCCAAACGCCGCCAAAGAACCCTGTCAGCATGATAGCGATGCCGCCGACCACCCAGATCCGTCCGGCAAACCGGTGGGTTCTGTTCCAGTTTTCTTCGCTGTTGAGCGTCCAGGGGATCTTGATGCCGATGGTGTAGTTCTGCTTGCACTTGGGCAGGTAATTGCCGATGATTGCAAGCCCGAGTCCTACCAATATGGGCATTACCACTTCCATCCGTACTTCCCTGCCCAGTGCCACCGCGTAAGTGACCGCGTGCAGCACCACAGACAGCACCGGGATGATCCAAAATACCAAGTGCAAGACTTTGCTGGAGTGCGCTTCCCGTTTGGGATCTGCAAAAGAACCCAGGATACACAGCCATTGGGCTGCCAGCAAAATGGCAGGCAGGCCGAATACCGCAAAGGCTTTGCCGCTCCAGCCGTCCACCTCACCTGCCGCATTCCAATGGGTGGGCATCTGCTGAGGAAGCTGATTCCACAACACAATACCTGCCAGTACGGGCAAAAGGATCACAATGGATGTGATCAACAACACTTTCCAATATTTCTTAATCATTTTTCCGCTCCTTTCAGGCCTGTCAGCCACAGCATTACTTCCTCCAAAACAGAGGTGTTCAGCTCATAGAAAATAAACTTACCCTCCCGGGCATCCCGGATTAGATCCGCTTCCTTCAGCACGGAAAGGTGCTTGGAAACCGCAGCGCCGCTGACAGGGAATTTTTCCCCAATCTCACCGGCGGACAGCCGGCCAGCTCTCAGCAGTTCCAAAATCTCCCTGCGAATGGGATCGGACAGGGCCTTCATGGTATTTTGAATCGACACGGTATCGCCTCCTTTTCATTTAACCTTTTGGTTAAATATAGGATAGCACAGGTTCATCGCTATGTCAAGTGTTATTTAACTGTTTGGTTAAATATTATGCGCGCATTCGGTTAATGATAAACGGGCCGGTGTGGTCACCGGTCCGTACAAATCTATGATAGGATGGTTCTACATGATCTGCGACAGCAGCGCGAATATCAATGGCAGGACGGCGATGGTCAGCAGGTTGCACACAAAGCACATTTTCGCATTGTCGCTGGCATCGATGCCCATGCTCTCAGGAAACACCACCAGGTTCATACCCAGAGGCATACAAAGGATCATCACAGGCAAGGCCAGGTACACCCCCCGGACACCCAGCAGGAACAACACACCGCCAACCAGAGCAGGAATCCCGATCAAACGAATAGCGGACATCATGTAGGATCTGCCGCCCTTGAAAAGCGCCTTCAGCGGAAAACCGCCCAGCACAAAACCCGCAAGCAGCATGGAGGCCGGACTCATGCAGTTACCTGCCGTGGTAAGTACATCGCTGACCAGCGCAGGTAGTGTCACTCCCGACAGGCCAATAGCCGCGCCCACAAAGACCGCTGCCACCACAGGCATCTTCAAAATATCCTTCAAGGTGAGCTTTTTCCCTTTTACAAACAGCAGATAGCCAAAGGTATTGCAGGCAATGGTCATAGGCAGGCAGAAGATCATCAACTGGCTCAGCACCTCACTGCCGAATACACCCTCCACCAGCGGATAGCCAAAATATCCGAAATTTGGGATTGAAAACGCATAAGTATAACTGCTGCGTTCGAAATCATTTCTGGCCAGCAGCTTTGCCATTACAAATGCCAATCCTATTGTGGCCAGAACGATCAGCGCGCCGTAAGCAATGATTGCAGCCTGGCTGCCGATTTTTTCCAGCCGGAGGCTGTTTGATAAATTCTTAATGGTATATGCCGGACTGAACACCAGTGTCGTCAGCAGCGACAGTACCCGGCCCGCATTTTCCGGCAGTTTTTTTGTAATGCGCAGCAAATAACCCAGGCCAATAAAAATTAAGAGAACAGTTACCTTTGATAAGGTAGTGAGAAAAACGCCAGACATATTCTTCCTCCATTACATTACAAAACCGATCAAAATACCCAGGGCCGCGGAGATGCCAATGAGTGGGATAGGGGCGATCTTCTTTTTCCGGATCAGCCGGGAGCCGATCTTCAGTGCGGCAATGACCGCAGTCAGAATCAGCGCCTTCCACTCAACAGCAGTATCCACAATCACATTGCTAAGAATCAAAGAAATACCGGTAGCCAGTATCACACCGATGACACCGGGCTTCAGGCCATGCATGGCTGCCTTTACCCAGGGATTGCGCATAAACTTATCCACGATGGCTACCACACCCAGAATAATTAAAAAGGCCGGCAGCACCACTGCAAAGGTAGCAAGCAGACTACCCAGAATACCTGCCTGGGAGCTGCCTACATAGGTGGCAAGGTTGATCATAATGGGACCGGGGGTGCTTTCACACACACCGATAAAGTAAAGAAGGGTCTCCTCCTCCAGCCAGCCGTACTTCAACACCACATCCCGGATCAGCGGAATGGCGGCGTATGCCCCGCCAAAGGAGAAACAGCCTACCTCCAGAAAGCCGAGAAACAGTTCCAGATAGATCATTTCTTCTCACCGGCCTTTCTGCTGCCTGCATAGAGGGCGATGCTGATGACAGCGCAAATGATCATCAGCGCGATGGTGGAAAAGTTCAGCGCGAAAATATCCGACAGCAGCATCACGCCGCAGCCGGAAAACAGCAAAACCTTTGTCAGCGTATCCTTTGGCAGCTTTTTCATCATGCCCAGGGCCGCATCCAGCACCAAAAAGCCCACACCGATCTTCACGCCGTAAAAAGCATTGGCAACGATGGGGTATTCCAAAAACCGGTCCAGAAACAGGGAGATCAGAAAAATCACCACAAAGGACGGCAGCACCAGGCCTGCGGTTGCCACCGCCGCGCCCAATACACCCTTCTGGCGGTAGCCGGTGAAGGTAGCGCAGTTGACGGAAACAGGGCCGGGGGTCGTTTCCGCAATGACAGTAATATTCATCATATCCTCTGCTGTGATCCACTTCTTTTTCTCCACGCAGTTGTCAGAGATCACTGACAGCATGGCGTAGCCGCCGCCAAAGGTAAAGGCGCCGATCTTGGCAAAGGTCAAAAACAAATCCAAAAGGATTGGCATACACACATTCCTCCTTAGCAAACCTCACACATTATACTCCTGCTGCCCCCTCCCGTCAACTTTATTATAAAAAATTCACCGAATCTATAGATTTTTTTCCGTTTATCTGTATAATTAAATTATAAGTCTTTAACGGAGGTCATTACATGAGAAATATTCTGAACTTAAACGCCGCATGGGCATTCCAGAAGGACTGCGCCCAGGCCCCCAACACGCTGTGCGCCGATTGGGAACAGGTCGATCTGCCCCACTCCTGGAACGCTGTTGACGGTCAGGACGGCGGCGCGGACTATTTCCGCGGCAAGTGCTGCTATGCCAAGGAAATCACCAAGGCTGAGCTGCCCGCGGCAGACAAATACTATTTAGAAATCAACGGCGCCAACTCCTCTGCCGATGTGTTCGTCGATGGCAAAGCCCTTGCCCACCACGACGGCGGCTATTCCACCTGGCGTGTGGATGTGACCGGTGCGCTGCAGGAAAAGTCCCTGCTGGCCATCATCGTGGATAACGCTGCCAATGAGACCGTTTATCCCCAGATGGCAGACTTCACCTTCTACGGCGGCCTGTACCGGAATGTGAATCTGGTCTGTGTGAACAATACCCACTTTGACTTGGAAACCTGGGGTACTCCCGGTATCCATGTGACCCCCATTGTAGAAGGTGATAATGCTAAGGTCACCGTAGAGGTATTTGTCACCAACCAGGCCGATGCCCAGATCCGCTACACCCTCTGCGACAAGGAAGGCAATACCGTTGCCACCGCTGTCACCGCCGATACCAAGGCAGAATTCGTCATTGAGAATGTCCACCTGTGGAATGCCCGAAAAGATCCTTACCTCTACACCGCCAAGGCAGAATTGGTAGCAGGCGAAGAAGTTCTGGACAATGTTTCTGCCCGGTTTGGCTGCCGCTACTATGCGATTGATCCCGAAAAGGGCTTCATCCTTAACGGCGTGGCCTACCCCCTGCGGGGCGTTTCCCGCCATCAGGACCGCTGGGGCTTCGGTAACGCTTTGCTTCCCGAGCATCACAAGGAAGATATGGAGCTGATCTGCGAGGTAGGCGCTACCACCATCCGCCTGGCCCACTATCAGCATGACCAGTATTTCTACGACTTGTGTGACGAATACGGCCAGGTTGTCTGGGCTGAGATTCCCTACATCTCCCGCCATATGCCCGGCGGCCGGGAAAACACCGTTTCCCAGATGAAGGAACTGATCACCCAGAACTATAACCACCCCTCTATCGTGGTCTGGGGTCTGTCCAACGAGATCACCATGGGCGGCGCGGGTGATCCCGATCTGCTGGAGAACCACCACATTCTGAACGATCTGGCCCATGAGATGGATAAGACCCGTCTGACCACCATGGCGGTTGTTTCCATGTGCGACAAGAACGAAGCCTATGTCCGCATCCCCGATACCGTTTCTTATAACCACTACTTCGGCTGGTACGGCGGCACCACCGACATGAACGGCCCCTGGTTTGATGACTTCCATGCCGCCTATCCCACCCAGCCCATCGGCGTATCCGAATACGGCTGTGAGGCCCTGAACTGGCATACTTCTGAGCCCCGCCAGGGTGACTACACCGAGGAATACCAGGCTTACTACCATGAGGAGCTGATCAAGCAGCTCTTTACCCGCCCCTACCTCTGGGCCACCCATGTGTGGAATATGTTCGACTTCGGCGCTGATGCCCGTAACGAGGGCGGCGAGAACGGTCAGAACCACAAGGGTCTGATGACCTTTGACCGCAGCTACAAGAAGGATGCCTTCTATGCCTACAAGGCATGGCTCAGCGATGAACCCTTCGTTCATATCTGCGGCAAGCGCTATGTTGACCGTGTGGAGGACACCACCAAGGTCACCGTCTACTCCAACCAGGAGACTGTGGAGCTGCTGGTAAACGGCGAAAGCATCGGCAAGGTCAAGGCCGCTGACCACTTCTTCTATTTCAATGTCCCCAATGTGGGCCAGACCACCATCACCGCTATTGCTGGTGATTGCCGTGACGAAAGCCATATCCGCAAGGTTGACAAGTTCAACGAGGACTATGTGCTGAAGGAAAAGGGCGCGATCCTCAACTGGTTCGATGTGACCACCCGCAAGGGCTATTTCAGCCTCAACGACACCATGGGCGAGATTATGAAGACCCTCCGTGGCAAGGTGGTACTGCTGGAGTTTGCTGCCATCATTATGCGCAGCATGAAGAAGAACCAGAAGGAAGGCAAGCCCAGCCCCATGGGCGGCAGCGGCGCAAAGATGAAGCTGGATGGCAATGTGATGAAAATGCTGGACGGTTTCACTCTCCTGCGGGCCAGCAACATGATCGGCATGGTAGGCGCTACCTTGACCAAGGAACAGCTCCTGAAGCTGAACAAGCAGCTCAATCACATCAAGAAGCCCACCAGGTAAATCAGAATGCCCGACCATCGGTCGGGCATTTCTCTTATTTTGTTTGGGCTAAGTATTCGGCCGCGCTGTGGGCCGCTACATTTCCCTCCCCGGCGGCTTTTACATACTGGTAAGGCCTGCCGGTACAGTCGCCGGCAGCAAAGCAGCCGGGCAGATTGGTTTTACATTCCCGGTCCACTGTGATGTGACCGTCAGCCGTTTCCAGGCCATAGAGCAGCACAGAGGGCGCTACCGCCTGCTTGAGCATAAAAATACCGTCCACTTCCGTTTCCTGATCCTCAAAAACCATCCGTTCTGCCTTCATACCGCCTTCAATGGCCACAGGCTTTCGCTGTATGAGCTGCACATTCTGGGCCTTCACCTGCACATTCTTGTACAGAGGAATCAGGTAGACCTTTTCCGCCAGAGATGCCAGATATTCCACCTCATGCTCCAGATCCTTGGTAGTACACAGCACACCGATAGTCTTACCCTTATAAAGGAAACCGTCACAGGTGGCGCAGTAGCTGACACCCCGGCCCACAAATTCCAGCTCCCCGGGGATGGGCTTCACCGCCTCCACGCCGGTGGCCATGATCACCGTCCTGGCTTCGAACATTTCCTGGTCACAAAGAATACTATAGTGGGTACCCATATTGTAGATACCGGTTACCGTTTTTTCTGTGATGGCAATTTCCATCTGCTGAAGCTGCTGCAAAAAAGCTTCCTGCATCTGCATACCGGAAACACTGGGAAGGCCCGGATAGTTGCGGATCTGTTCTGCCACCCGGATCTTCTGGGAAAGCTGCCCGGAACCGAACAAAATGATATTCTTTTTCAGCGAGCGCAGCGTAAGCGCCGCGGAAATTCCGGCAGGGCCGGTACCGATAATGGCGGTATCAAACATAGTACCCCTCCTTTTTCGTCTATTATACTTCCCCGGGACCGTAACCGCAAGACGAAAAAAGGTAAAATCCGCAAAGTACACCGTACGCGCAAAAAAATCCTTGACAAGCGGACACTCCTGCTGTATCATAGGCCCATACATATTACAAAAGCGTTGGAGCAGAAACCAGTACCCGTGCAGAGGTGTTTCAGAGAGCTGTTGTTTGGTGCGAAACAGCAATGCATCGCGCGGTGAATTCCTTCTGTTAGCTGTGGGCTGAAAGCCGCTGTGCCTGTAGGCCTCACCGGGTGCGACCGTTATATCGCTGGGGTGTGTTGGCACCCGACGAGGCGCATTCCGCGAGGAATGGGCGAAGCAGAGTGGTATCACGGTCATAGATCGTCCCTGCATTTTCCGTTTTGGAAAATGCAGTTTTTTTATTTTTTTAATTTCCATGGTTTTCCATGAAAAAGATATTTCATAAAGCGAGGTAATGAAAATGAAAAAGGTTATTTCTATGGTTCTGGCTCTGATCCTTTGCGTCAGCATGATGGCTGCCTGCAATAGCAGCGGTATTATCATCCACCCCAACAAGCAGGAATATGTGGTCGGCATCTGCCAGCTTGTGACCCACGATTCTCTGGACCAGGCCACCCAGGGCTTTAAAGACGCTTTGACCGAGGCATTGGCAGCCGAAGGCCGCACCGTTGTGTTCAAGGAACAGAACGGTCAGGGCGAGCCCAACACCTGCGTTACCATCGCCAACAGCTTTGTCTCTGACAAAGTGGATCTGATCATGGGCAATGCCACCGCCGCCCTCCAGGCTGCCTATAACGCCACCGAAAACATTCCCATTCTGGGCACTTCCATCACCGAGTACGGTGTAGCTCTGGAGATTGAAAACTTCAGCGGCACTGTAGGCAGCAATGTTTCCGGCACTTCCGACCTGGCACCTCTGGATGAACAGGCACAAATGATGATCGATGTACTAGGCCTTGAAAACGGCGCGACCGTGGGTATCCTCTACTGCTCCGCCGAGCCCAACTCTAAGTACCAGTACGATGTGGTTTCCGCTTACCTCACCGGCAAGGGCATCACTGTTAAGGAATACAAGTTCTCCGAATCCAATGAGCTGCAGGCTGTTCTGACCAAGGCAGCTTCCGACTGTGACGCCATCTATGTCCCCACCGACAACACCGTAGCTTCCAACGATGAAATGGTACGCAATGTCTGCGGCAGCGCCAAAGTCCCTGTGTTCACCGGCTACGAAAGCGATGTATGCTTCGCCACCCTGGCCATCAGCTACTACAACATCGGCGTGGAAACCGGCAAGATGGCCGCACAGGTACTGCTGGGCAAGGAGGACATCACCAAAATGGCCATCCGCTATGACGCAGCCCCGGTCAAGAAGTACAACAAGGCTATCTGTGACGAGCTGGGCATCGACACCGCCAAGCTGGATGCTGCCGGTTATGTGGCCCGGTAACAAGGAGTAACAGATGGGTTTTCTGAACGCGCTGCCCGGCGCCATGGCCCAGGGACTGATCTGGGGCATCATGGCCATGGGCCTGTACATCTCCTATAAAATTCTGGACATTGCCGATCTGACTGTAGACGGTTCTATCTGCACCGGTGCCTGTGTCTGCGCGGTGCTGCTGACCAGCGGCGTGAATGTATTTGTCTGCCTGCTGGCGGCCTTCATCGCCGGAGCGCTGGCCGGTATCCTCACAGGACTGTTCCACACCCTGATGGGGATTCCCGCCATCCTTTCCGGTATTCTGACCCAGTTGATCCTCTGGTCGCTGAATCTGAAGATCCTGGGCAAGGCCAACCTCACCATCAGCTCCCGCAGCTACGATGTGCTGCTGACCTCTATCAATAACCCTATGGCTATCGTGGTAGGTCTTTGCTTCTGCGCCGCGCTGATCATCGGCCTGTGGCTGTTCTTCTACACAGAGGTAGGCCTTTCCGTCAAGTCCACCGGCGATAACCCGGATATGAGCGAGGCCCAGGGCATCAATGTAAAATTCAACAAGGTGCTGGGTCTGGCGATCTCCAACGGGATCGTGGCTCTGTCCGGCGGGCTTCTGGCCCAGTACCAGGGCTTTGCGGATATCAACATGGGCCGCGGCGCCATTGTCATCGGTCTGGCGGCTATCATCATCGGCCTGTCCGTATCTCTGAAGATCAAGCCCAATTTCGTGGTCAGCCTCATTGGTGTCGTGGGCGGCAGCATCGCTTACTACATCGTATACAATTTCGTGATCTGGCTGGGGCTGGACACAGACCTGTTGAAAATGCTCTCTGCCGTGGTGGTGGCGATCTTCCTGGCCCTGCCCTATCTGAAGAGCCGGTATTTCACAAAACCCAGAATTCCGGCAGAGCTGATGGGAGGTGACCGGGATGCTTAAGATCCAGAACCTCTACAAGACCTTCAACCCCGGCACCATCAACGAAAAGCAGGCCCTGTCTGGTCTGAACCTGCACCTGGCTCCCGGCGACTTTGTAACGGTCATCGGCGGCAACGGCGCGGGCAAAAGCACCATGCTCAACGCCATCTCCGGTGTATGGAAGCCGGATTACGGCACCATTGAAATAGACGGCGTCAATGTAACCGGTTTGCCGGCCTATAAAAGGGCAGCCCTGCTGTGCCGGGTGTTCCAGGACCCTATGAAGGGTACTGCTCCCGATATGGAGATCGCGGAAAACCTGGCCATCGCCGACCGCCGTGGTAAAAAGAGAAAGCTCATTTGGGGCTGTACCCGGTCTGACCGGGAAAAGTACCGCAGCCTGCTCTCCCAGTTGGAGCTGGGACTGGAGGACCGGCTTTCCACCAAGGTGGGTCTGCTGTCCGGCGGACAGCGGCAGGCTGTCACACTGCTGATGGCGGCGCTGAACAGGCCGAAACTGCTGCTTCTGGATGAGCATACTGCCGCCCTTGACCCCAAAACAGCGGCCAAAGTCCTGGAGATCACAGAAAAGCTGGTCACAGAAAACAACCTCACCACCCTGATGGTAACCCACAACATGCACGATGCCATTGCCTACGGCAACCGGCTCATTATGATGCACGAGGGCCATATCGTAGTGGATGTTTCCGGCGAACAGAAAAAGAAGCTGACCATTGAGCAGCTTTTACAGCTATTTGAAGCCGGCAGCGGCAGCACCTTTTCCAGCGACAAAGAAATCCTTTCCATGAAACATTGACACACAAGCGGCAGGCATTGGCCTGCCGCTTGTGACTGTCAAAAAAGAAGGTTCGCACCAAGGCCCCCTCTCACGGGGGGGCTGGATGCCCAAAGGGCAGACTGGGGGAGAGATATAGATGAACGGTCTGTTTAATATAAGAAATTACAGTAAAATTCAAACATTTTCTCTCCCTCAGTCGCCTGCGGCGACAGCTCCCTCATCAGAGGGAGCCTTGAGCGCATCCATCCCAGAGTTTTTTGACACGCTAAAGCGGCAGGCATTGGCCTGCCGCTTTTTATACCAAAACGATACTTTCTTGACAGATTCCGCCACTTTCTGTATACTGAATATGTCGTTAAATAAATTTTAACCTAAAAGGAGATCGGAACGATGGAGGCAAAATACGAAGCCCTGTTTACCCCATGGAAGATCGGCAATGTGGAGATCAAAAACCGCATCGTCATGTGTCCCATGGGCGGCACTTCCCTCTTTGGCTGGTTCGAGCTGACCGGCTGCGGTTTTGACAAGGAAGCCGCCAAGCTGTTTTTGGAGCGGGCCCGGAACAATGTGGGCCTGATCATCCCCGGCATTGCTCCCCTGCGGGATACCTTCTGGGGCAGGTGGTTGTGGCAGAATCCCAAAATGTTTGAGGAACTGAAAGTCTTTATGGATGAGATCCACAAGACCGGCGCCAAGCTGTTCATTCAGCTCACCGCCGGTATGGGCCGCTCCTGGGCCATTACCGAACTGGTGGGTCCTCTGCATAAGAATAAGTTCACCCGGGCCCTGGTTAAGCCTGTGATCGATACCAGCCATGAGCTGGCCTCCCCCAGCGCCCAGCCTGCCCGGTGGGCCCCGGATATCATCTGCCCTGAAATGACCAAGGAGCAGATCCACGAGATCATCGAAGCCTTTGCCAAGACCGCAAAGCTGTGCAAGGACGCGGGTGTTGACGGTGTGGAAGTTCACGCTGTCCACGAAGGCTACCTGCTGGACCAGTTCGCTATCGAATTCTTTAACAAGCGTACTGACGAGTACGGCGGCAGCTTTGAAAACCGCTACCGCTTTGCCGCCGAGGTGGTCCACGCCATCAAGGAAGCCTGCGGCAGCGACTTCCCCGTATCCCTGCGCTACAGCGTGGAATCCAAGCTGAAAGGCTTCGCCCAGGGTATCGTCCCCGGTGAGGATGCCAAGGAAATGGGCCGTGATATGGCCGAATCCGAGCGGGCCGCCAAATACCTGCAGGACGCGGGCTATGATATGCTCAACGCCGACAACGGTACTTACGATAGCTGGTACTGGGCCCATCCGCCAATGTATATGCCCCAGAACTGCAACCTGGACGATGTTGCCCACATCAAGAAATTCGTGGATATCCCTGTGGTCTGCGCAGGCCGTATGGAGCCGGATGTGGCTGCCGAAGCCATCGGCGAGGGCCGCATCGACGCTATGGGCGTTGCCCGTCAGTTCCTGGCTGACCCCGAATGGATCACCAAGCTGATCGAGGACCGGCTGGAGGATATCCGTCCCTGCATCTGCTGCCACAGCGGCTGCTTCAACTTCTCCTCCTCCAAGGGCCATTACAACACCCAGGACCTGACCGACACCATGGGTCTGGCCCGCTGCGCGTTGAACGCCGAAACCATGCAGTCCAAAAAGCATTACATCAAGCCCGCTAAGAAGATCAAGCGCATTGCTGTCATCGGCGGCGGTATCGGCGGTATGGAATCCGCCCTGGTCTGCGCCAAGCGGGGACACAAGGTGACTCTGTATGAAAAGTCCGGTGCGCTGGGCGGCGTATTCATTGCTGCCGCCGCTCCCTCCTTTAAGGAGAAGGACCGGGATCTGATCGCCTGGTACCGCCGGGAGATCGCCAAGTATCCCAACATTACAGTCAAGCTGAACAGCGAGGTCAACGGGTTGGAAGATATCACTGCCGACGAGGTCATCATCGCCACCGGCTCCAAGGCCAACCGCATCCCGGTTCCCGGCATCGACAAGGGCATCCAGGCGGTAGACTTCCTGCTGGGCAAAGAGCAGGTGGGCCAGAATGTGGTGATTATTGGCGGCGGTCTGACCGGCTGCGAGATCGCCTACGAGCTGTACCTGCAGGGCAAGAACCCCACCATCGTGGAGATGCAGGACGATCTGATCACCACCAAGGGTGTCTGCCTGGCAAACACCAGCTACCTGCGTGACTTCTTTAACGCCAATAATGTTTCCGTCCACCTGGAAACCACCCTGTGCGAGATCCTGGACGACGGCGTTCAGGTCAAGGACAAGAACGGCACCCAGTACAAGATCGCCGCGGACAGCGTGATTCTCTCCACCGGCTATAAGCCCATGCCCCTGGCGGAAAAGTCCAAGCATGTCCATCTGGTGGGCGACTGCAACAGCGTAGGCAACCTGCGTACTGTCATCTGGGGCGCATGGGACATTTGTATGAAGTTATGAGATAAAAGGAGCGACTAGATTATGTATCTTACCCCTGAACAACAGGCAATACTGAATGGCTCTCAGGGCGAAACCATGGCGAAAGTCATGAAGACCCTGGTCATGTATGGCGAGACCTTTGGCGCTGACAAGATGGTTCCCGTTACCTCCGAGTATAACCACCTGGTCACCTCCTTCGGTTTAAAAATGATGAAGCCTGTATTTGAACTGATGCAGCAGCTCATTGATGCCGGTGTCACTTCTTCCCAGAAGTTCTCCGTTGATCCCCGGCCTGTAGACAAGAATGTGCCTGCCAATTTCCTGCAGAATTTCATCTTCAACAAGATCATGTACCCCACCCAGAGCTACTATGAGGGCCAGCTCCAGCAGCTTGGCCTCATGGACGAGGACGCATTCACCTGCGCCTGCTACCTGGACCAGATGGGCAACAAACCCAAGATGGGCGATGTGCTGAGCTGGGCGGAATCCTCCGCTGTTGTCTATGCCAACTCTGTACTGGGTGCCCGGTGCAACCGCAACTCCGGCATCATGGACATCATGGGTTCTATCGCCGGCTGTGTTCCCCACTTCGGCCTGCTGACCGACGAAGGCCGGAAAGCCACCTGGATCGTCCGTGTAGAAACCTCCAAAAAGCCCGAAGCCCAGCTTCTGGGCAGCGCTATCGGCATGAAGGTCATGGAGGATGTGCCTTTTATCACCGGCATGGAGCCTTGGCTGGGCACGGAGCTGACGGATGAAGTCTGCGCTTATCTGAAGGATTTTGGCGCGGCTACCGCCTCCAACGGTGCTGTTGGCCTGTACCACATTGAACACCTGACCCCCGAAGCAAAGCTCCAGGGCGCTGGCCTGGTTGCTGAAGGCGCAAAGGTCTATGTCATTGATGACGCGGAGCTGGAGCGGGTCAAGGCGGAATATCCCGTCATGTGGAAAAATCCCGACGCCCAGCCCAAGCTGTGCTTCGTGGGCTGCCCCCACATGAGCCTGCAGCAGTTGAAAGACTGGACTGACCGGGTAGAGGAAGGTCTGAAAGCCTCCGGCAACGCCAAGGTGCTGGTACCCACGGTATTTACCACCGCGCCCGCTGTAAAGAAGGAATTTGACCAGACCGAATATGCCGCCCGGCTGAGGGCCACCGGCGTGATCGTTTCCTGCATCTGCCCGCTGATGTACATGAATAACCCCCTGTGCAAGGCCATGCCCGTCATGACCTCCTCCAACAAGCTGCGTACCTACACCACCGCCCGGTACTACACCGAAGACGAGATCCTCGTCAAGATCACCAAGGGAGGTAACTGATATGAAGCAATTCAAAGGCCGCGTCGTAGCCCCCGGCACTGTCACCGCCGAAGCAGTGGTTTCCCGCTCCGGCTTCAATACCCTGGCATCCTTCCAGAACGCCCTGCAGTTCGGTGACAAGAAGGCCACCTGCGGTGACCAAAATAATCACGACCTTCACGGCAAGCAGATGGCAGGAAAGGCCCTGTGCCTGCCCCAGACCATCGGCTCCACCACCGGCGGCCTGGTTCTGTACTGTGCCTGCGCCATGGAGCGGCAGCCTGCATGTATGCTGTTCAGCAAGCCCATTGACTCTCTGGCCGCTGCCGGTTCTATTCTGGCCTCCGTATGGCTGCCCCAGGTACAGATGCCTGTCATCGACTCTCTGGGCGATGAATTTCTGGAATACATCCAGGACGGCATGTCTGTGACCATCAAAGATGATGGTACTGTCTGCGTCGGCTAATCCCACATCTATGAGCCGCCCTGCAAAAGCAGGGTGGCTTTTTTGCGGGAATCCTTGGAAATAGGCGAAAAAGGGCTTTCAAACTGGAACCTTTTATGTTATAATAGAGTACCCTTGTATGGGCAAATCCGCGGCAGGTTTGATAACCATACCGCATACATATAAAAGGAAGGCGAGCCTATGAACGAACTATCCAAAATCTCTGTTGTGCTGCCGTCTCTGGACCCCGACGAAAAGCTGGTTGCCGTCATCGACGGACTGCTGGAATACGGCTTCACCGATATCATTCTCGTCAACGACGGCTCCAAGCCGGAAAACCTGCACTATTTTGAGGACGCTGCCGCCCAGCATCCTGAGATCCACCTGCTGCACCACCCGGTCAACCGGGGCAAAGGCGCGGCGCTGAAAACCGCATTTGCCTGGTTTCTGGAAAACCGGCCCGACGCTGTGGGCGTTGTTACCGTAGACGGTGACAATCAGCACCATCCGGAGGATACCCGCGCCTGCGCTCTGCATATGATAGAAACCGGAAAGCTGGTTCTCGGTGTGCGGGACTTCAGCCTGCCCCATGTGCCCCCCAGAAGCCGCTTTGGCAACAAGATCACCTCAGGCATATTCAAGCTCTTTGTGGGCATGACCATCTCCGATACCCAGACCGGCCTGCGGGCGATTCCAACAGAGGATATTCAGACGCTCATCACCATCTATGGCGACCGGTTTGAGTATGAAACCAACATGCTGCTGGCCATGAAGGACTACGGCATCGACTTTGACGAGGTCAAGATCCGCACCGTGTACATAGAGGAAAACAAATCCTCCCACTTTCACGCCATTAAGGACTCCTGGCGGATCTATAAGCTGATCTTCAAGCACTTCTTCCGCTATACCATTTCATCCATCGTCAGCGCCGTTGTCGACAATGGTATGTTTGCGCTGCTCTCCTGCCTGCTCCACGGGATCTTCGCTGGCTTCCCCCTGACCGCCGTATGTACCGTCAGCGCCCGGGTGGTCAGTTCCCTGCTGAACTTCTTCATGAATCACCGTCTGGTATTCCAGAGCCGGGTATCCGTCAGCAAGGCCATGCTTCGTTACTATATACTGGCGATCCCCCAGATGGCTGCCCAGGTCCTGCTGACCCAGGGCGTCTATGCGCTTCTGAGCATTCCCGACGATGCCACCGGATTACGCACGCTGCTGTATGCGGTGGTCATGACCGTACTGTATTTTGTCAGCTACGCCATCCAGCAGCGCTGGGTCTTTTCCGCAAAATCTTCCAAGAAATAAGAGGCTGAAATTATGAAAAACAAACCCCAAAAGCGCAGCGGCTGGAGCGTATTCTGGTGCATTGTCCGCCGGTTCTTTCTGGTGGTGTTCACCCTGATCATCATTGCTGCTGTGGGTCTTTACATGATGTGCAACCTAATCTTCAACGGCCCCTCCCCCAACGCCCGGGACCGTCTGACCATGTCCATGCGGGAATCCAGCGGTATGAAATGGTTCCCTGCCATCTTCCTGGGTGAGGAAAAGGTTGCCGAGATCGAAAAGGCTGTAGACGCCACTCTGCCTGCCGAAATGTCTGACAACACGCAGATCAAGATCGATCTGGATAACGCTGTAGACGGTGCCGATGATGAGTGGGAGGGGCATCCCGACGGCATCCGCCTGGAATACATCTCCGGCGATACCTATAACGCCTATGTTATGATCATCCGGGACCCCAGCCGGGTCTATCAGGCCACCTCTACCGAGCATTACTCCTACGATATCCCCGGTGTGCGTATCACCCAGGCCATCGAAACCGAGGGTGCTGTGGCAGCCATCAACGCAGGCGCTTTCTATGACGACGGCACTGCCAACGCCATTGTGGGCAGTGTGCCCTGCGGCCTGGTGGTTGCCGGGGGCAAGGTGGTCTCCAACAGCCATCACGATATGGTCCCCCAGAAGGGCTTCGTCGGTTTCAATGAGGACAATGTTCTGGTGGTCGCCCAGTCTATGACCGCCACAAAAGCAATGGATCTGGGCATCCGGGACGGCTGCGAATTCGGCCCTGTTCTGGTTATGAACGGTGTCATCAACGAGGAGGCCTACAGCGTCAACTCCGGTCTGAACCCCCGTACCGCCATTGGTCAGCGGGCCGACGGAGCAGTGATCTTCCTGTGTATCGACGGACGCCAGGCCAGCTCTCTGGGCGGTACCTATGCGGATCTGATCGACATTATGATCGAATACGGCGCGGTCAACGCCTGTAATCTGGACGGCGGCTCCTCCACCGTTATGCTCTACCGTGACCACGAAACCGGCGAGGTTTCTATGATCAACAACTACTCTCTGCTCCAGAAGGAGCCCAGAAGAATGCCCAACTTCTTCATGGTGCGTCCGGAAAGTGAGGACTGATTTATGTACCAAGGTAAATATTTAAGCGAAAACAAGGCCGTAAAACCTGAGCAGCCGGCGGCCGCCGCAGCGGTTCTCACCGCAGACCAGATCATGGATGAGGAGCTGGCCGCCCAGTCGCAGCTTGTGCTGGAAACACCTGCACCCGAAGCAGAGGAACCAGTCCAGCCTGTCAAAGCAGAAAAGAAAAAGAAAGGCATCCGGGTAGGTACGGTTATCTTCTACCTGCTGTATCTGATGCTCATTGGCGCTGCCATCTACGGCATCCGCTATGGTCTGGACCTGCTGCAGGATTGGCTGACCGTTTATGAGGCTTCCCAGCCCGATACACGCAGCCAGGAGATCTTCGACGAAATCTTCGCCAATCCCGATTGGGGCAAGATCTATGACATGGCCGGTCTGCAAGATACCCAGTTTGAGGGCAAGGATGCTTTTGTAGCCTACATGAACGCCAAAGTGGGCAGCAGTGAACTGACCTACTCCAAGACCTCCGCAGGTCTGAGCGGCGGTCAGAAATACATCGTCAAGCTGGGCGATGAAAAGGTCGCCACCTTCACCATGCAAAATCCTGTAGTGGATGAACTGGAGATCCCAGAATGGAGTCTGGACACGGTAGAAGCCGGTTTTTTTACGCGTAACGAGGATGTGACCATCCTGACCCAGCCGGGCCGCACCGTCACTGTGAACGGTGTCCCCCTGGATGAAAGCTATGTGGTCAAAACCACATCCTCGGTTGTCGATCATTACCTGCCCGATGGCATCCACGGACAGCAAACCACCACCCTGTACGCAGAGGGCTTTCTGATAGCCCCGGAAGTCGTAGTCATTGACGAAACCGGTGCCGCGGTAGCGCTGGAATACGACGAACAGAGCAACACCTACAGCGAGAACATTCTGGCAAACCCCGTGGCCCAGGAAATCTCAAAAGAAGAACAGAATGCCCTGGTAGACGCTATCATCGCCTACTGCAAGCACATGATCGGCGCCAAAGGCGCAAACCTGAAAAACTTCTTTGATACTACCTCTGCCATCTACAAGACCATCACCAAAAACGAGCTGTGGTTCAAAGGATATTCCCGTTACGACTTCTCTGATCCCACGGTCTCGGAATACCACCGTTATACCGATGATCTGTTCTCCGCCCGCATCCAGATTACGCTGAACACCTACCGCGCAGACGGCTCTGTGAAGGCATTCCCGGTCAATACCACCGTATTCCTGCAAAAGGGCAAGTCCGGCTGGCTGGTCAACAACATGACCAATGTGAATGTCCATGAGATTCTCACCCAGGTGCGGCTGACCTGGATGCAGGACGGCAAAGTGCTGGCAAGCGAAATGGTAGACGCTTCCGCCAACACGCTGACTCCTCCCACGGTTACTGAACCGGATGGACAGGTATTCCTGGGATGGTTCACCGAATCCACCGACAGCGAAGGCAATGTGACCCTTTCTCTGGTATTTACCCACACGGAAAACGGCACGGTCTCTCTGGCTGATGACTATGTTCTGGAACCTATGGTCCTACAGGCCCGGTTCCATGGGGAAGGATCGTAAAAATGGATATTTTGGGTTTTTTCGCCGAAAACTTTGATCTGCCCATCCTGGACTGGATGGCCGCGAATCTGAAATGCGCTTTTCTGGATTTTATCATGCCGCTGATCACCGTTTTGGGTGATGCCGGTATCTTTTGGATCGCCGCAGCCGTAGTGCTGCTGTTGATCCCAAAGCAGCGTAAGGCTGGCCTCAGCATGGGTATCGCCCTGCTGATCGGCCTGGTGGTGTGTAACATGATCCTGAAACCCTGGGTCGGACGGATTCGGCCCTATGATTACCAGCTTGAACACTTTGGAAAAACCATTGAGCTGCTGGTAGCTACCCCCCATGACTACTCTTTCCCCTCAGGCCATACCATCGCTTCCTTTGAAGCCGCTGTGGCGCTGACGGTACATAACCGGAAACTGGGCATTCCCGCCATGATCCTGGCGGTACTGATCGCTTTCTCCCGGATGTACCTGTATGTCCACTACCCCACCGATGTGCTGGCTTCGGTTGTACTGGGCACTGCTATCGCCTTCCTGGGCTGCTTCATCGCAAAGAAGCTCTTTGCCCTGCTGGAAGCAAAACGCAAAACCGCATAAGGCCATTAAAAGGGCGTGTTGCAAATCGCAATACGCCCTTTTTCTTGTAGAGAATCAGCACCCAGTCACCGCTTCCATTGTCAGCTTGCTTTCCAGGCAAAAGCCCTCACTGAAAGCCAGCTTCAGCATACGGCACAGGTACTCCTCTGAACAATCTATATACTTTTCCAGAAACTCCTTCTGTTTCCCGGTCAAGCCCTCGCATAGTCTCTCCCGGTTGCGCTCCATCAGGGAGAGCAAATGGTCTGCTTCCCCATCACGGGCGCCGCAATGCTCACTGGGCGCGATATTGCCATCCCATAGGTCTATGATTGTTTGCATCATACTATCAGTCCCCTCCGCTGATTCGAATGCATATAATATTTCACATTTTGAGATAAATGTCAATATCGCAAAGTGTGATATGTTAATATATCAGCAGGAGGTGCATTATGCGGATTAAAGACTTGCGAGAGGACAATAATCTGACGCAACAACAAGTTGCAGATTATCTGAACATTAGACAAAACACCTACTCCCAATACGAAACAAGTGCCAGACAAATCCCCATCGATATCCTAATTGCATTGGCTGCCCTTTATAAAACATCCACGGATTATCTGCTCTCTATCTCAGATATCAAGACCCCCTATCCCAAAACAAAGAAATAATAGGATAGCATCGAAAAGGGACTGTTGCAAAATAAAGCAACAGTCCCTAAAACTATGGAAATGTTTACATCTTGCGGATGTAGGGGCGGCCATTGGCCGCCCGCGGGCGACGAATCGTCGCCCCTACGGATTCTATTATGGATTTTCCGTATTTTGCAACACGCCGTTTCTGGCAGGGACACTGGAACTTGAACCCAGAGCCTACGGTTTTTGAGATCACATAACTTTGCCATGACAAAATGAAGGCTATAATATTCTCCTTTAAAATCCTCTGTGAACGGTCCTGATTGTCACCGTTCACCTCTGATCTAAAATAATCACTAACGGTCAGCAAACTATTCATGTATAATTCCTGATGTTATACATATTCCGGAAATAGCCGGGAGAATGTACGATAAAAAACCATTCCCGACCGGGTATAAAAACCATCTGGTCCAGAAATCTACCCCAATCCAAAATAAGATCACTGGAAGCAGTGTCACCGCGCCGATAATAAAACTCCACACAGCCCACTTTCTTTCCATACGAACGGGCACAAACAACTGTATGAAAACAGAAATGAAAGCACCGCATACGAAAGATCCAACTTGAGGAATAACATTATAACAAATTGTCAAAAAGACTCCCCAACGATAAGTGGCGCATAGCACCTGGAAGTGAGGCCATATCAGCAACCGAAACAACATTAGAAAAGCTATAATACCAATGCATACCGCTGCCAAAGTCACATATTTTTTCTGAATTTTCGGATGCTCGCTACATTTATTACCATAAATTAGCTCGTTCAAATCGACACTGAGTACCTCCGCAAGGTTTGTTAGGGTGTCCAAATCGGGCTGCCTTCTACCCAACTCCCAGCCACTGACAGTCTGGCGGGTAACATTCATTCGCATTGCTAAATCTTCCTGTGTCATATCCCGAAGGATTCGCAGACGCTTTAGGTTTTTATTAAATGAATTCATATCCATCCCTCCCGCAGAATTGTAACACAGATCATCAGATAAATCCCGACGCATTCTGCGTCATTCCCTCCTTTCCGGAAAAACATTCCAAAATATATGCTAGCACAACAGGTTTTCCGCTACACAAATGAAACCGCAGGAGCACTGGGACTTGAACCCAGAACCTACGGTTTGGGGCCCTGCCTCAATATTGCAATTCCGTCTCAGCAATTTCACCCGGACAAGGAGAGGGTTTCATCCCGAAGTGATTTCATACCACGCAAGTGGGATTTAGTTGAAAAGACCGTGATTGTATCACAATCACGGTCTTTTCTGGCAGGGGCACTAGGACTTGAACCCAGAGCCTACGGTTTTGGAGACCGCCGCTCTACCAATTGAGCTATACCCCTATATATAAACGGCTGACAGCCTTTGATTGATGGTGGGCCTTCAGGGATTCGAACCCGGGACGA